>JBGOTX010000021.1:0-11623 GCA_041476705.1 Candidatus Zixiibacteriota bacterium | reverse complement strand
GAATCCCAGAACTTATTGAGTAAGTCGGACAGCGCATTGTCCTGTGGCTCATTATACAAAGCTTCGATTTGCGAAAGTGTCTTGTCCTTGTACGACCATTGACCGAGTTGCTTGGTCGCTTCCTGCTCCTGCTGACCCAAAAACAGATCCCTGATCTGGCGAATGTCGGTCACCATCACACCGGTGCCAACCGAGCCGAGGGGCAAAGTCTCAGGAGCCGTGGCCTGGAGATTCACCCGCTGACGGGTGTATCCGGGGGTATTGACGTTGGCGATATTCTGGCCGATCGTCTGCAAGACGAGTTGATGGCTTAACAGCGCCCGTTTGCCCAATTCAAGTCCCTGAAACAATCCCGGCATCAGGCCCTCCTATCCAGCGCCACCGCGACCGAGCGCTCATCCGGATGGGAATCGCGCGTGTAGGTCGCCTCCGAGAACTCCGATCGCGACAGCATGGTCATGGTGCGCGAAATCACTTCGCGCGACTGGTTGATTAGCATGGCATTGGTGTTGCGCACTTCGAGGATCTGGTCATTGAGTTCGAGCAGGAGGTCGCGCACGTCGCGGAGCCGCCCGGCTTGTTCGGCATCAGCCAGCTCGATCAACCGTGAGATCGTCAGGTCACCCCGAAGATCGCGGTCGGACTTGATCGCCGCGATTAATCGCTCGCGTTCGACGTTGAGCCGCCGGCTTTCTCCCAGCGCCTGCTGTTGCAGTCGGGTTATACGGTTGAGTCCCCCGATATCGTTGGCGACCAGTGCTCGCCTTTGCTCAGCGAGCAGGCGAAGAAACGATTCAAAGAACGCCGCCTCGCGGCTGATAATGTCGATCAATTGATTAATCATGTCCAATGTCTCAAAGACACATCCTGTACTTGGCGGTATCGGAACAATCCCACACTCACTTTAGGGGTGTGGGCTGATCTTTCTCTATTTCCTTCAGATACGAAGTCACACGGGTGATGTAGTCGTTCGTCTCGCGAAACGGCGGTACGCCGCCGTGCCGTTCGACCGCAGCGGGGCCGGCGTTGTATGCGGCCAGCGCCAGGCGAAGATCGCCGAAACGATCAAGCAGTGTGCGCAGGTACCGGCTTCCGCCCAGCACATTGGCTCGTGCGTCAAACGGGTTGTTCACCCCCATCTCCGTGGCGGTTGAATCGGCCAACTGCATGAGCCCCTTGGCTCCGGCCGGTGACACCGCCTGGGGGTCACCGTTTGACTCGGCCTTGATCACCGAACTGATGAGCGCCGAATCGAGCCGGCTTTCGCGGGCCGCTTCGTCGATAATAGAACCGTACTGAGAGCGAATTGCATCCGGCGCGGGTACGATCCGGCGGGTCGCCGCAATTGGGGCGAATGCGGGTTGGTTTGGTCTCGAAATCGGCGTGAGTTGCAGGTCGTTATGTAATGGACGAGGCGTCGTCGGGCGCTCCAGCAGAATAGGCGATGACGTCGGTTGTATTTCCGACGCTTTTATTCCACCGGTGGGCGACTCCTTCCCGGGTTGGGGTTGGAAATGCGCCTCGACCAGCTTTTCCATCGATTTGTACAACATTTCAGAGAGCGAGCGGTGTCCCCCGCGCACGACATTGCGCGAAATTTCCATGTCGAACATCTGCTGGTACGTGTCTTTGCCCATGCCACCGCCCAAGGGGGCGTCCTCCTTCGCGGCCGTTGAGGTGACCGTTTCGCGCATGGTTTTGAGCATGTAATACAGAAAAAACGACTCGAATTCCCGGGTCGCCTTGCGCAGACGTACTTTTTCGGCCTCGACCGTCTTCCCCGGCGAGGACTTGAGCCGCTCAAGATCAGTCTGCGGCGGCGCGCCTGATGTCGGCGTGATTTGCGCCATTACAGGATGACCAGTTCGGCCCGCAGGGCACCGGCTTGTTTAAGCGCCTGGAAAATGGCGATGATATCGCGCGGGGCGGCGCCGATCCGGTTGAGCGCGTCGGCCACCTGCGATAATTGCACACACCCTTGAAGTTCGACCACCCGCGCTTTTTCCTGCGTCACATTGATCGTGGGCTCCGACGTCACGACCGTCTGACCCTGGCTGAACGCCTCGGGCTGGGATACGATCGGTCGGGACTGGATATTGACGGTAATATTGCCCGACGCGATCGCCACCGGCTCGATCATCACGTGCTCACCGGCCACAATTGTCCCGGTTCGCTCGTTGATGACGACTCGCGCGCGATTGTCGGGGACAACCGTCATCTGGCCGATACCCGCCAAAAATCTTGATCGAATGGTCGGGTCGCCGAGCGTATCGGGAATGTCAAGGCGAACCGTGCCGGCATCCACAACATACGCCGTCTGTCCATACTCGATGTTGATGGCATCGCAGATACGCTGAGCGGTGGTCAAATCGGGCTCATGCAGGGCGAGCAAAATCTGGTGCTCGATCCCCTCGGCCGGCTGCAAAGCTCGCGTCACCCGCCCCCCGTTCGGCACGCGGCCAACGAGGGTATAATTGTTGACGATCTTGTTCCCTTCATCGACCTGCACATTGAAACCGCCGATTGAGACCGCCCCCTGCGCGGTGACCCTCACGGTTCCGTCGGCGCCGGAAAGCGGCGTCAACAGAAGTGTCCCGCCTTGAAGGGATTTGGCGTCGCCGATTGACGACACGGTGACATCGACATACGAGCCGGGCGCCTGCTGACTGCTCAGCTTACCGACCACCATGACGGCCGCGATGTTCTTAACTTTGACTTTGGTCGGATCGACCGTCAGCCCCATCCGCTCCATCATATTGACGAGCGACTGGGTCGTAAACTGGGTGTTGGCTCCATCCCCGGTGCCGTCAAGCCCGATCACCAGACCGTACCCGATCAACTCCGTTTCCTGTTTGTCCTGGAATTCGGTCATATCCTTGATTCGGACCTTGGACGCCTCGGCCGGCGTAACCAGCCAGAGCGTTACATTGAGCACAATGGTCAAACCAATCGGCGTAATGAGACGGGCAACGAGCGATCCAAACATGGCGACTCCTTAGAATATCCAATTCAGCAGACGAGTGATAAATCCCGGGCGCGAGGCCGTGTTGCTGTTCCCCTTGCCGGTGTATCGGATGTCGGCGTCGGCGATCTGGTACGATTGAACGGAGTTGTCGGACGCAATGTCCTTGGTGCGTACCACGCCGGTGAGCGTCATGGTTTCGCGGTCGCCGGAGATGGCGACAATGCGCTGGCCTTCGACGATCAGATCGCCGTTATCTTTCTTCCCGATGACGGTAACCGACATCTTGGCTACCAGCACTCCCTGGCGCGTGTTCTCACCCTTGCCGTTGAAGGTATTCTGGTTGGAGCCGTCAACGCCGAACGCTCCGATAAATTTCAGCTTGCCGATTCCCGGACCGCCTTCGGTCTTGGCTTTGGTGCTTTTTTCCGTCTTGTTTTCGACCTGATTTGTGGCCTTGGCTTGCTCCGAAATGAGCACCGTGAGCAAGTCGCCGACCTGGTACGCCTTCTTGTCGGTGTACAGTGACTGGCTCTGCCCAAAGTCCTGGCTTCTCAGCTTGAGGCCGAAAGGCAACAACAACAGTATCGCCAGCAGAATGAGAAGTCTTCGAATGGTCATGGGGTCCTATCCTTATTTGACCGTTACAGCTCTATGTCTACTTCGTTCGTCCCGCTCACGCGCGCCAGAATGACTTTGCCCGACGAGGCATTGCGCACCCGAATGAGTTGGCCGTGCCAGCCGGTTTGCATCGCCTGCCCGTGCGTGGTGATCGTGAATGATTCGCCCTTAAAGAGGATGGAGACCTCCCGCCCGACTTCAATGTCAGGCACCGGCTCGATTGCGTCGCTTGTCAGAATCTGTCCGCCGGACAGATTTCGCTTTGATCTGTACCCCAGGATGCCGTCGAGCGATGTGACCGGTTGCTCCCGCAAAGAGGTCACCTCCATCGTCTTTTGAATCAGCTTATCTTCGGTGACGATTTCATGCGTTCTGAGCGTGCCGGTAGTCACATAGACCGGGGCGAATCGGTGCACGCGCAGACTGATTTGCCCGCGTCGGACCGATTTGTCCTCGCCCGTGATTTCGGCCACGAGACTCACCAAGCCGACCGGTTCGTTTTGGAAAAGCGGCTGTATCCGCACCCGCTCCGAAGACACGGAGTCATCGGCTACTTGCGACGACAGCACCTCAATTCGGCAAGTGGCCGTGTCGAGATGAAACCGGTCGATCAGTTGCCGGACGACGATCTCGTACACGGTCGCGCATTCGCCACGCGGCGATATGGCCGTCAGCGTAGTGAGGGCGATCAGGATGGCGGCGGTTCGTTTCATCGTTTACCGCTTTAGATTGTTGGCGATACTGGACATGTCATCGGCCGTCTGAATCGCCTTGGAGTTCATTTCATACGCCCGCTGGGCGACGATCATGTTCACCATTTCGTCGACCACTTTGACGTTCGAGGTTTCCAGATACCCTTGATTGAGAACGCCGTTCCCGTTTAGTCCCGGTACCGCCGTGTTGGGATTCCCTGAGGCGCCGGATTGCACAAACAGGTTGTGCCCGATCGCGATCAAGCCGGCCGGATTGATAAAACGGGCCAGTTCGATCTGTCCGATCTGCGTCGGCTGGTCTGAACCGGCCTGAATGACTTCAACTGTTCCGTCGGTGCCGATCGCCACTGAAGTGGTGTTTTCCGGAATCGTGATTTCCGGGAGCATATAATACCCGTCCGACGTCACCACCCGTCCATCGGCTGAAAGTTTGAATGAACCATCGCGGGTGAATGCCGTGGTTCCATCGGGCCGCTGAATTTGGAAAAAGCCGTCTCCTTCAATGGCGACGTCAAGCGACGCGCCGGTCTGCTGAAGATCACCGGTCGAGTATTCACGGGTGGTGGCCGACGGCCTCGTGCCGTAGCCGATCGATAGTCCGGTCGGAACCTGATTGCCGACCGACGTCGCCGTCCCCGGAAGACGGAACTGCTGATACAGAACATCCTGAAATTCCAAGAGCGATTTCTTGAATCCGGGCGTGTTTACGTTGGCCAGGTTGTTGGCGATGTTGTCAACATTCATCTGTTGCGCGGACATTCCGGTGGCCGCGGTGCGCATGGCTTTGATCATATCGTCACTCCCTTACTGTGTTCTTGCTCTGGTTTACCGACCGCTTCCGGCGACTTTCTGAAACAGGTGATCCAATGACTGATCCTGCGACTGAAGCGCGCGGGCGTTGGCCTCGTAGGTTCGGTAGGACACGATCATGTCCACCATTTCATGGACGACATCGACGTTGGCCGTTTCGAGATACCCCTGCCGAAGTTGGGCCGATACGGCGGGACGAAGTTCTTCCCCGTCCGGGCTTTTGAACAACGAGCCGCCCAAGCGTTGAAGTTTGCTCAGATCGCTTATGGTCATGGGGACGATTCGGTCGACCTGACTTCCGTCGACCTCGACTTCACCACCGGGCGCAATGCTGACTTTGCCATTGCCGACCTGGATCGGTCCGCCCTCGCCGCGCAGTAGGAATCCGCCGGGGAATGCGATGTACCCCTCAGGATTGACGGCAAAGGTTCCCGAGCGGGTGAGCGCGGTGGAGCCATCGGGCCCCTGCAATTGAAAGAAGCCATCGCCTTCGATGGCGACATCGAGCGGGTTGTCTGTCTTATCGAAGACTCCGCCTTGGTAATCGACATACAACTGGTCAACCATTGGCTGTTCCCAGTCGGCTTTTTTCGGCACGAGTTTCTTCTCCGCGCGCGACAGCTCCTTGGTGAACATCCGGTCCTTCTTGAATCCGGCCGTGTTGACGTTGGCCAGATTGTTGGCTACCAGTTCCTGCTTCTGCACTCCCGGAATCATTCCGGAGGCGGATGTATACATGCCCTTAATCATATAATCCTCCGGGGTGGGGTTTAGCAGTAGGTATGCCAACCCAACCCTTCCCTAATTATCTGTTAGGGTATGAGCGAGTTACAACGACGCATGAAGGCCTGACGCTACCTGCGACCAAGGGTCAAATGGAAGTTCTTTCCAAAGCAGAGCCGAAAGTATTTCCCCTCTACCCTCTACCCAACGGCCTCGAAAGGCCCGGTCACATTGGCCAAAAGAGGGCTGGCCCAAGCCGGGGTCACTGCGAACCTGGTTGCATAATCCCGGCTCCGTTGCCTCGTGCCGGTTGCATGGCCACGGGGTTAGACGTATATTCGCATGAGGCGTAAGCCCCGAATACTCATTTGGTTAGCGTTCGTTCCCGCAGTTTGTACGTATAGTGAAGAGAATTCAGCGGTGTTGCACGGTGTTTGCTCTAACCCTCGTGGCTGTAATCGGCCTGTGACCATGAATATGAAAAACCGAGTCCTTTGGATTATTCTTTCGCTGGTAATTCTGGCGGCGCTGAGTACGCGCGCCCGAGGTGGGACGATGGATATAGGCATCCCGGACACTCTGTCGATCGATTCAGTAACGTCTTATCTGAGCGGAGTCGGAGTAGTCCCAGTAAGATTCTTTAACGATCACCCGCTGACGGCGATCGAAGTCACGCTGAAAAAGAGTTCTTCCAGCGTTGTGCTCGACTCCATTTCATTTGCTTCCTCTCGAATCTCGGGGCTCACGCTCATCAAGGGACTGTCTCCCAACTCCGACGGTTCATTCACCATCTACGTCCAGGCCCTGACCCTGGCCGAAGAGATTCCGGCCGGAGCAGGTCTGCTGTGTCGCTTGTATTTTTCTTACGCCGACAATATCCCGCCACAAGTGGTCAGCATCGATTCCACCACGTTCGTCGATGGACAGTTGGAAAAAGGCACATGGTTCGCGGACACTATCCCTGGCTCGGTACCATATCATCCCCGGTTTCGCAAAGGGTACCTGAATATTCAGGTCTCTCCTCCGACCTACGATTCACTTTGGGTGGCCAACATCACCGCCGCGCGAGGTCAGCACGCAAGCGTGGATGTTAGCTTGTATAATGAACGAAATGTCAAGAACGTTGATATCGTGCTGTCGTACGGCAACGATCGGTTGATCTTCGACAGCGTCTCTTTCATCGGCACCCGAGGCGAATCGGCCAACAATAAAACATATCAAACCGATCTGGCCACTCACGCCGTCTATATCGGGATCAATTTCGGCGAAGCCGTGCCACTGGTTCCGGGCACAGGGACAATTGCCCGTCTCTGGCTGACCGTGACCGGCAATACCCCCGATACCACGATCACCATCGACTCGACCACCTTCCTGTCTTTGCTGTCGACTTCCCTCACCCTGACATCAGTGGATGCCAACCGGCAAATCACCCCTATCTTCAGAGCGGGCAGTGTGGCGGTGCAGGGATCGACCGGCGTCAACGATGGACAGGATCGATTGCCGGAGACGTTTGCGCTCGCTCAAAATTATCCCAACCCGTTCAACCCGACCACCGAAATCGAATTCGCCCTGCCGTCGCCGGGCGTCGTACATCTTGATATATACAATGTCATGGGCCAGCGCGTGCGCGAGCTGGTCGGCGGTTACTTGCCGGCGGGTCGTCACCGGTTGACCTTTGATAGTCGCTCCGAAGACGGCCATCCGCTGTCATCGGGCGTCTACTTTTACCGACTCATCGCCGGTGCGAACACCGAGACGCGCAAAATGTTGTTGGTGAAATAACCCCCGACGAAACGGTTTCCCGATCACTCCGACCGCGACAACGCTTTCCGAATACGGTAGCTGTTGGCCGCAATTTCATCATTCTGTTTATTGGTGATCAACTCGACCGACAGATTGAACTTGACCTGTTGTCGTTCCTTGAGCTTGTCGTACATCTTTCGTTCCCGGGAGGCCTCCACCAGAAGCTTTCGTCTCTTTTCGGCTTCGCCCTCAAGACCGCGCAATAACTCGGCGCCGGTAATCATGTCCCGTTTCAGCTTCAGATAATATCGCGAGAACAACAGCATGTGAGCCGCCGATACCGGCGCGGACTGCGTCTGACGCTGTCGCTCCATGACGCCGACCCGGGTGACGTCAAGCCGATACAGATGCTCCTGCTGGGCATGTACGCGCTGGAGAGCGACGGCGTGCTCCTTTTGCCGCTCCTTTTCGAGGTGGGCTTTGACGCGCAGAAGCGGCTCAAGGCGAAACTTGAACTTCTTCATAATACTGGCATCACGACTTGAGAATTTCGGTCAACTGCGCCACCGACTGCCGATGGTCGGACTGCTCTTCAATCGGTTGTCGGAAAAACTGATTGATACCGTCGATTTTAGAAATTGCCCGATCAATCTTGGCGCTGGAACCCTTTACGTACGCCCCGATATTGATCAGGTCTTCGGCCTCGCGGTAGGTGGCCACGATCTGCCGGACCTCGGCGGCGAGTCGCTGTTCTTCGGGAGTGCAGACATCTTTCATCAGTCGGCTGATTGAATCGAGGCAGTCAACTGCCGGATACTGGTTCATTGCGGCGAGCCGACGCGACAACGCGACGTGGCCGTCGAGAATCGATCGCACAGCGTCGGACACCGGCTCATTAAAGTCATCCCCCTCCACGAGGACCGTGTACAGGCCGGTAATTGAGCCGTGCTCGGTACTTCCGGCTCGTTCCAGCAGTGCAGGCAGGAGCGCATAGACCGAGGGCGGATACCCTTTAGTCGCGGGCGGCTCGCCGATGGCCAGACCGATTTCGCGCTGAGCCATGGCGATGCGGGTGACCGAATCCATCAACAGCATGACGTCTTTCCCCTGGTCGCGAAAATATTCCGCAATCGTCGTGGCCATCATTGCGCCTTTGATCCGAATGATCGCGGGCTGATCGGAGCTCACGGCCACCACCACCGAACGCTTGAGTCCTTCCGGACCAAGATCGTTTTCAATGAACTCGCGGACTTCACGCCCCCGTTCCCCCACTAGCGCGATGACGTTGACATCTGCCGATGAACCCCGGGCCATCATCCCCAGCATGACTGATTTCCCAACCCCCGAGCCGGCAAAGATACCGAGTCGTTGTCCCTTGCCGACGGCCGCCATTAAATCGATCGCTTTGATGCCGGTGCGAAGGGGCTCGACGATCCGTCGACGATCAAGCGCGGGAACCGCCAAGCCATTGATAGCGCGCGTCGAAGCCGCCACGATCGGACCGAGTCCGTCCAACGGCTGTCCCAGACCGCCCAAAATTCTTCCGATGATGCCTTCGCCTACAGGGACCCTGAGCTGTTCAGAGGTCGAGGTCACGATCGCCCCCGGATGGATGCCCGTGATCGGGCCGTACGGCATCAACAGCAGGCGGTCGTTGCGGAATCCGACCACTTCGGCCTTGATATGACTGCCATCATCGGCGTTCTCAATGGTGCACAGACGACCGATAGAAATCGAAGGTCCGGCCGATTCCACCACCAGCCCGACCACCTGGGTCACTTTACCGAAATGCTTGATCGTGCGGGCGCGGCTGATTCGATCGGCGTACATCTCATAGGAGACATAACTCACGGTTTCGCCTCGTCGGTCGAAATGACGTCTTCGATTACGTCGAATTGAGACTCAAGACGGGCGTCGATATCGCCCGACGGAGTTTGAATAAAACAGCCGCCGAGGCGGACACGGGGATCGGCCTCAACGGTCAATTCCTTGATAACCGACTTGCCGGACAAATACCGGGCGATATTCTGTTCCACGACCGGCAGAAAGTCCGGGTGAACGAGAATTTTCAAGCGTGAGCGATCGGTCAACTGATCTATTATCCCGGCGATCATCGCGGCGGTTTTTTCGCGATCGATGTCAATGGCGTCGCAGGTGACCTTGCGGCTGATGCGAACGACCAGTTCGAGTATCTTCTGTTTGGCCTCTTCAAGCACGACCATTCGGGCATGGACCGCGTCGGCCACCGCCTGATCCAACTGTTGTACGACGCGGCGCGCTTCGGCGATCCCATCCTCGTACCCGGCCCGTCGTCCCTGTTCATGCCCCGCTCTATTGGCCGCTTCCCGTTCGGCGATCAAAACTGCCTCAAGACGATAAATCTGGAGAATGGAAATTGACTTGGCGCCGGTCGGCGAGGTCATGTACTCCACCTGGGGAAACAGCCGCGACAGCTTTCGCTCGGCGGCCGTTTCGGCCTGGGCATCGAGCTGTTGTTCCCCGATAAACACCGTGGGGGCGGCCGTGGCATAGCGAATGATATTAGACAATGATATCCTCTTTGCCGCCGCGGCCGGCAATGATGATCTGTCCTTCCTCTTCGAGTTTTCGCACCGCCTCGACGATGCGGGACTGCGCCGCCTCGACATCGGACAGACGGGTCGGCCCCATGAATTCCATCTCCTCCTTGATCATGTTGGCGACGCGCTCGGACACGTTCTTGAAGAGTTTGATCTTGACCTCTTCGTTCGCCGCCTTGAGCGCGACCGACAGGTCCTTGGTCTCCACTTCTTTGAGCAGACGCTGGATCGACCGGTCGTCGAGCAGGATGAGATCGTCGAAGACGAACATCATGTTCTTGACTTCAGCCGCCAGGTCCGGGTCTTCGGCTTCAAGCGACTGCAGAATATTTTTCTCGGCGGATGAATCGATCAGGTTCAGAATTTCGGCGATGGCCTTGGCGCCGCCCGAGACCGACAAATCGCGTCCGGCGGTGGTGCCAAACTGTTCCTCCAGAGTCCCCTCGATCTCCTTGAGAATCTCCGGAGATATCTTTTCCATCGTAGCGATGCGAAGCGCGATTTCGGCCTGAAGCTCCGGACCGAGCTCCGACAGCACCGACGCGGCGTGTTGCGGCATCAACTGCGTCAGAATGAGCGCGGTTGTCTGGGGATGTTCATTCTGAAAAAATCCGGCCAGCTGTTTGGGATCGATATCCTTGAGCAGAGAAAAGCCGCGCGACTTGAACGAATTTTCCAGTCGGCCCAGAATTTCCTTGGCCTTGTGGTGACCCACCGCTTTTTCGAGAATGTCGGTTGCAAAATCAATACCGCCCTGGGAGATATACTGCCGCGCCATGAATATCTGGTGACATTCCTCGATGACTTTCTCTTCGACCTCTGAGGGAACATCACGCATGTTGGCGATCTCCACCGTGATTCGCTCCAGTTCCTCTTCACGCATGCCTTTAAGCACCAGCGCCGAGACTTCGGGGCCAAAGGCGATCAAGGCAATCGCCGCTTTTTGCTGAGATGACAGTGCTGTAAATTCCATAGTCAACCTAATCAGTCATCATGGTCTTGATGACCTTGGCGATTTCTTCCGGCCGGTCCTTGGCCGTTGCCTGCATCTGATCCACCAGCCGGGGTTTTCGTGCTTCCATTCTCATTGTCGGCTGATCCGCAATCGATGACATCACCCCTTGCTCAGACAACGCCGGCGCAGGTGCGGGTGGCGGTAGAATGCGCGCCAGTCCTTTGAAGAGTTTCTTCGATTTTCGCTTCAGATAGAAGAGCGCCAGGAGGACCAAAAGTACCAGCCCGACCTTCTTGCCGATGTCCCAATACAGGTCGCGCTGATACATCGTGTCCAGCGCCTTCTGGTCAACCTCAACCTGTTCGTGATCGAACGGCACGTTGACCACTTCAATCTGATCGTTTCTCTGCTGGTCGTAGCCCACGGCGTTCTTGACGATGCCGGCCAGTCGATCCAGGTCTTCCTGCGACCGGGGCTGATAGGTTCGCTCGGCGGCGCCGCCCGCTTTGGGCGTCTG
>JBGOTX010000020.1:0-12001 GCA_041476705.1 Candidatus Zixiibacteriota bacterium | reverse complement strand
GATTTTCGCAAGCACCAACCATCCCTTGACAAATCCAATTGCTATCGCCACGATTGCGATGACAATTCCCGTCATGCCGCTGTCGGCAAGCCAGAAGATCGCGCGCGTGATCAAGATCAGTCCGGCGAACGTCCAGAGGGAGGCCGCAGTGAGCACGAGGGTGCGTCGGGTGACGGCGGGTTCGGGGAGGGGCATGGCCAAAGATTAGTCAGTTCCTGCTATCTTGCAACAAGTTGTTGGTGAAACCAAAGAAGACTGCCGTCATATTCAATTGGGCGGCGTCGTGCTTGCTAAACTGGCTTTGCCCCGACGGTTATCGATTATCACAAAATGTGACACAAAATGGCCCGTTACGGCGTTATAATGGTTACAGACAGAGGTGACGACAAAGTTGATAACGGGAGTGTCAGGCCGGGAGGCCTGACAGCACGAAAATTAGGCGAGGTGTCAGGTGAGGGCACGTGACCGCACGAAGGAAGATGTCGGGTTTCTCGGCCGCTGAAGCGGCCTTCGGAACGCCGACCTACAGGGAGAAAGATGTCGGGTAACTCGCCCGCCTGACGGCGGTCTCGCAACCCGATCTACGTAGATGAAGATGGACCCCGGATCAAGTCCGGGGTGACAGGATTGAGGAGAGATTGCTTCGGTCGCCTGAGAAGGCGACACTCGCAATGACGATTTGGTGAAATAGAGAGATTGCTGAGGTCGCCTGACCCTTCGACAAGCTCAGAGTGATGGCGACACTCGCAATGACGATTTGGTGAAATTATGTCAGGAAAGAAGATAGACATACGGATCAATGCCAACGCGATGACCGTTCTCAAGCGGCGGTACCTGATGAAGGACGCCGAAGGGCGGGTTATCGAGACTCCGCACGACCTGTTTGTGCGGGTGGCCAAGTTCATCGCCGAGGCGGATCGGGAGTACGGCGGGTCGGACGCTGATGTCCAGCGCACATCCGACGAGTTCTATGAGATGATGGCCGCGCTGGATTTCCTACCCAATTCCCCCACGCTCATGAATGCCGGGCGGCCGCTCGGTCAGTTGTCGGCCTGTTTTGTCCTGCCGGTCGGCGATTCGATGGATGAGATTTTTGAGACCAACAAACATGCCGCGCTTATCCACAAGTCCGGGGGCGGGACCGGGTTTTCGTTCTCGCGTCTCCGGCCCAAGAACTCGGTGGTGGCCTCGACATCGGGAGTGGCCAGCGGGCCGGTGTCGTTTATGCGGGTGTACAACGCCTCGACCGAAGCGGTCAAGCAGGGAGGAACCCGTCGCGGCGCGAATATGGGGATACTTCGGGTGGACCACCCCGATATCCTCGAATTCATCTCCTGCAAAGACGATACCTCGGAGTTCACCAATTTCAATATCTCCGTGGCGATCACCGATGCGTTCATGGATGCGGTCAAGGCCGGTGCGGATTATCCGCTGATCAACCCGAAAACGGGGCGGGCGCATGTTGTCGACGGACACGAAATCCGCAAATCGGCCCGCGAAGTGTTTGAGCGGATTATCGACCACGCCTGGCGAACCGGCGAGCCGGGAGTGATTTTCATCGACCGGATGAACCGTCGTAATCCCACTGCTCCCTCTGAGACAATCGAAGCGACCAATCCGTGTGGCGAACAACCATTGCCGCCGTATGATTCATGCAATCTCGGTTCGATCAACCTGAGTCATATGGTCAAAGAGCCGTTGCCCAAGGCGTACTCGATCAACGAAGCGCAGGACGCGGTCGACTGGAACAAGCTGTCACGGCTCATTCGCGGGGCGGTCCATTTTCTCGATAATGTCATCGATCAAAATCAATATCCGCTTCCGCAGATCGAAATGCAGACCAAGCGAAATCGCCGGATAGGTTTGGGCGTGATGGGTTGGGCGGACATGCTGGTAAAGCTTCACCTTCCGTACAATTCGCCGCAGGCGTTCGATCTGGCGGATCGGTTAATGTCGTTTGTGGAGACCGAGGCGCGCACGCGGTCTTCGGAGCTGGCCAAATCACGGGGACGGTTCCCCAACTGGGGCGGATCGACCTACCAGTCGGACGATGTGTCGATGCGCAACGCTACGGTGACGACGATTGCGCCGACCGGTACGATTTCGATTATTGCCGGGTGTTCCTCGGGGATCGAGCCATTCTATTCGCTGGCTTTCGAGCGGAATGTTCTCGATGGTGCGCGGCTGATTGAGATCAATCCGTTGTTTGAGCGGGCGGCGCGGGCGGGGGGTTTTTATTCGGAGACGCTAATTCGCAAAGTGGCGGCGCAGAGATCGATTTCCGATATGCCCGAAATCCCCGAGCCGGTCAGATCGCTCTTTGTCACCGCGGCGGATGTTCCGCCAGCTGATCACATTCAAATGCAGGCGGTGTTTCAGAAGCATTGTGATTCATCGGTGTCGAAGACGATCAATCTGCCGCAGACGGCGAGCCGCGAGGATGTCCGCTCGGCGTTTGAGCTGGCCTACGAACTTGACTGCAAAGGAGTGACGATTTACCGGGACAACTCACGCCCTAATCAAGTGCTGGCAACAATTCCCGATGGAACCGAAATATCCCCGACTCCGGTTGCGGCCAGTCCGGTCGAGAAACGGCCGGCGGTGCTGTCGGGATTCACCGAGAAGATATTCACGGGGTATGGGAATTTGTACGTGACGGTCAATGTCAAAGAGGGGAAGCCGTTTGAGGTCTTTGCCACGATTGGGAAATCCGGTTACACCACGATGGCCCACACCGAGGCGATCTGCCGCTTGATTTCGCTGTCGCTCAGAGGCGGGGTGCCGGTTGAAGAAATCGTGCGGCAACTACGCGGAATTGGTGGCTCCAGCCAGGTCTACTCCGATGGCTCGCGAATATTTTCGATCCCGGATGCTATCGCTCAAGTACTTGGGCGGCATTTCTGCCAAAGCGGGGGAGAGAATCCGGGTTCGGCGGGACCGTCCAACAGTATTTCGAAAATCGCGCCCAAGCCGGGCGGTTCGGCGGGCCTGTCGATTGAAATCTGTCCGGAATGCGCCGAGCCAATGGCTTTCGATGCCGGTTGTTACCACTGCTCGGCCTGTGGTTATTCTACCTGCTAAATCTGCCGATATATTGAAGAGTAGCCGCAAACCGGCAGAATTGACCGTTATGGCAGTGAGCAGTTTCATTCCGGCAGGACGTACATCCCTGGTCCAGAAGGGCGATTTGGCCCTTCAGGTCCAGACGGAGTACGCGATGCGCCCAACTCCCCGGATAACAACCACGATCCTCAAGCAGGGGCAGGTCCTGCACAAGATAGAACGTGCGCTCGAACGGCCGATCGAATCGTTTGACGAACAACGATCGATCGAAATCGGGATGAAACGCCAGCATATTGAAGTGGTCAATATTCTGCAGTCGGCATCGATCGACGCCGCTCTCAAACTGACCAACCAGTTTACCCTTCCTCCAAAAGAGGCCGATATCCCCGATGAGGCGGCGTGTCTGGCCGCGATACCGGGGGTTCGAAAGGTATATCATCTGGACAACGAGGGGAATTTTCACGCGCCGGACGTGAGCGAGCAATTCAAAAAACAGTTCAGCTTTGTGTTCAAAAATCTCCGGGACGTGCTCAGCATATTTGCCGAACTTCCGGGGAATGACGGCGCCCGCGAGCGGGGGGTATACGAAATCGAGCAGGATCGTCTGTATTTCGTGTCGCTTGGGAAGTCGTGCTACTTTCTTTTGATAACGCCGGACCAGGGTATTTCGAATTATGAGGCGGCGATCAAGATCGCCCTTAAAGACGGGCTATTTTAGGAATCAATTCGGTCATCCGACGAAAAAACCCGCCGATGTCGGCGGGTTTTGTGTTTTTGGGAGAGAGAGATTGCGATTTGAAAAACCTCCACTTTACCAAAGGTAAAGGGTTTTTACAGCCACTTCCCGCATTTTGCTGTCGCTACCGGTCTCGCGACCGGGTCTCGGCGGAGGCGCAGCGCGAAGAAACGACCTTCATAGAATAGGTGTTAGAGATTTTCAAATGGCTCGTCTCTCTCCGTTTTCAATTGAACTGAGTATAGCGGCGAAGGGCGAAACCAGCAACAACAATTTTCCGGCATTGCGCGACCCTCGGCGATCCTTTATGTTAGCGCCACGAACAACAAGGCCGTATTACTCATCATGGTAACCGCAATAGGCGTAGACATTGTCGATGTGGCACGAATCAGGCGCCTGATTGACAGGCACGGGGAGCGGTTCCTGGTGCGCGTGCTCGGAGAGCAGGAACTGGCGCTGGTGCGGGGGCGCGGCGATACCGCCCAGTTTGTGGCCGGAAGGTTCGCGGCCAAAGAAGCGGTGGTCAAGGCGCTGGGCAAATATCTGGTCGAGCGACCGGCCTGGTCCCGGATAGAAATCCTTCCCGATTCGTCGGGGCAACCGGTGGTGAGGTATCCTCAGTCGGTTATCAAACGGCTGGCCTCGGTCCGGACGCTGGTATCAATCAGTCATGAGAAATTGTACGCCGTGGCCACGGCGATTTTATCGGAGGATTCATGAAAGAACAGGATGTGCTCAATCTCTTTACGGAGTCGGGAGCGCTGTTGAATGGACATTTCAAGCTGACCTCCGGTCGGCATTCGGACGTGTATTACGAGAAATTCACCTTGCTGAAGAATCCCGCGATGTGCACGCAAATCTGTCGAGCCATGGCCGACCGGTTTGCCGGATCGGGGGCCACGGCGGTGATCGGTCCCACCACCGGCGGTATTATCATTGCCTATGATGTCGCCCGCTATATGGGAATCGAGGCGCTTTACGCCGAAGCCGGCGAATCGGGCGGACGCACCTTCAAGCGGGGATTTTCGCTCGATCCGGGGCGAAAAGTCGTCATTGTCGATGACGTGCTGACCACCGGGACATCGGTTCACGAAGTGATCGAGTTGGTTAACTCCCATCAGGCAAAAATTGTGGGCGTGGGAGTGTTTCTGGATCGCTCCGGCAAGAGTCATCCCGGTTTTGATTACCCCTTCTTTCCACTCACCAGAGTGAGCGCGATGAGCTGGGAGCCCGACAAGTGTCCGATGTGCGCGAAGGGAATGGAACTGACTCAGCGGGGCAGTCGGAAATTTCAGATTACCTGATCGGGTGGGTGTGGCCCGGTTCCTCAGACAGAAATTTTCGCGGTGCGCTCAAATTCGAGAGTCGTGGCGACAGACGCATTTGACAGGGGGAAGGTAATAGAAATCGTGGCGCCGTGTCCCGGTTTGGACTCGAGGTGCAACTGCCCACCGTGGTTGTCGATGATCCGGCGGCAGACCACCAACCCGAAGCCGTGTCCGGTCGGTTTGGTAGTAAACCGTTCCTGAAAGGCCTTGGCCATGACTTCGGGATCGAAGCCGCTCCCGGTATCGGAGAGGTTAAACGTGAAGGAGCCCCCGTCCTTGCTCAACGACAGCCCGACCGTAATGCGTCGTGTCTTCGCATTAACCAGAGCGTCGGCGGAATTGTGGAACAAGTTGTAAAGCAGTTGCTGAATCTGGATGGCGTCGGCCTCGATGGGGAGGGTCGGGCAATTGGACGGCCCGATGATTTCCACGCCGCGAAAGCGTTTCTGCGGTGTCACGTAGTTGATGACTTCGGCCAGCAGTCGGTCGAAGAACAATCGCTCTTTTTTGGATGACACGGGCGTCAATTCCATGAGGTTGCGCGTGAACACCGTCATCTTCTCAATCGTATCGTTAATGGCCGTGGTGTATTTTTCAACCTGATCGTATTTCTGCTTGCTGAGCTGAAGCTGGAGGAGGGAGAGATTGCCGGCCACCACCGCCAGGAAATTGTTCATTTCATGGCCAATTTCGGCCGACATAATTCCCCGCGTGGCCATTTTTTCCAGTTCAATCGTCTGGTCCTGAAGTTCCTTCAGGGTCGAGTAGGCCTTTTGAGCGTCTTTCAACAAGGAGAGGTTTTCAAGAGAAATGGCCAATTGCGACGACGCGATGTTCAAGAAACTGAGGTTGGCGCTTGAAATTTTGCTGTTTTCGGACCTATATCCGAGCATGGCAAATCCGTACCAGGTTTCGGGGCGGGCGATCGGAATGAGAATCATCGAATCGTCAGTCCCCTTCCATGACGGCAGGACTTTGGATAACTGTCCCGAGTCGGCCAGCGCCTGCCAGAACGGGTGGTCTTCGTGACGATTGACGACGGCTGAATGAGTGCGTTCAACGGTGCTCAGGCCGGCCAGAATCCCAAACAGGGGCTGTTCCGGTAAAACGCAGTCCCGACGCTGGTCGCCCTCAAGCGTGATCAGCAGGAAAGCTTTCTGATCCCGCTCGTGCAGAAGCACCGATCCGACATCGGCGTTCTGTTGCATCATGGCGAAGCGTAGCGATGAGATGACCAGAGAGACGGCATCGCCGGCCGAAAACAACAGGGTGTTCATTTCCGAAAGGCGGATCAATTGCGATTCGGAACTCTTGGCGGTGACTTCGCTCTTTTTCTTGAGCGCCTTGTGGACGGCCGATCGTATTTCAGTCAACTCGAACGGCTTCATGATGTAGTCGTAGGCCCCCTGCTGGATGGCATCCTTGGCCGAATGCAGGTCGGCATACCCGGTAATAAAGATGACGGCAAGGTCGGGTTGCAATTGATGCGTCTCTTTGACCAGGGCGATGCCGTCCATGCCCGGCATGCGGATATCGGTGATAATCAGATCGAAGGGCCGGTCCTTGATCATTTCGAGAGCGGCGAGTCCGTCCGATGCGGTATGCACCCGAAAACCTTCGTCCTCAAGGGTGTCGCGAATCAGAGAGACGACTATCGCTTCGTCGTCGACAACCAGCAGGTGTTGGGTGGTTTCAGCGGGTTGTGCCATGACGAACGGCCTTTAGACTGAGGGCCGTCAAAACCTGACGTATCTGTTGCAGATCGAACGGCTTTTTGAGGACGTGAAACGTGCCGGTTTCGGCCAGCTTGTCGGAAAAAGCGTCAGGCATCGAGTCCGTGAAGACAAAAGTCAAATCCGGGCGAATTTCCGATACCCTTTCGTACACCTGGTATCCATTTTTCTTGGGCATGTGCAGGTCGCAGAAGATGACGGCGTAATCGCCATTGAGGGCCTTGGTTATGCCGTCGTCGCCATTTACGGCCGTGTCGACCTCATGACCTTCCTCGGTCAGGAACTCGGACAACAGGTTTCGCATGACGCCGGTGTCGTCTATGACGAGGATTCTGGCCATGGTCGTCAGTTCTCCAACGCGGTAGCCACGGTTTGCATCAGTTCTTTAATACTGAACGGTTTGGACAAGAAGGCGCAGGCGCCGTTCTTGACCGATTGACTGACGGCGTACAAACTTGAATATCCCGAAATGACAATCACCCGGGTGGTCGATTCGCCGGCACAGGCGGCCTTGACCACTTCCTCCCCGGACACGCGCGGCATGCGCAGGTCGGTAATGACCAGGTCGAAATGAGTCGACCTGAGCTTTTCGATGGCCTCGTCACCATCGCAGGCGACGGTTAGATTGTAGTCCTCGAGAACTTCGCTCAAAAAATCGCGAATGATTTCTTCGTCATCGACGATGAGAATGGATTTGGTACTGGTCGCGCTCATACACCTTCCGGTTCAGACGAGACGTTTTCGCCCTGGCTACCTTGCAGGTACCTGTCAGCGGTATTATCGGAAGCCGGGGCAATTTTCTGAACCGGCAGGACCACGATAAAAGTAGTTCCCTTTCCAACCGTTGATGCGACAGTGATTTCGCCGCCATGTTCCTTGACGATGCCGTAACTTACGGACAGCCCCAAGCCGGTGCCTTTGCCGATCTCCTTGGTGGTGAAGAACGGCTCGAAGATTTTCTTGATGTTTTCCTGCGGAATGCCATGACCGCCATCGATAAAGAGCAACTCCACCGCGCCGCCGAATTCGCCGACCGCCGGTGAATATCGGCTAACCAGGGTGATCGAGGCGCCCGGAGATGATGCATGCATGGCGTTTATGATCAGGTTGGTGAACACCTGTTGAAGCTGGCCGGCGTTCCCCTGGACGAGCGGCAGAGCCGGTTCGAGTTCCAGTTTCAATTCAATTTGATTCATGTGCAACTGGTGCTCCATGAAAGTCACGGTTTCCTCGATCACCTTGTTCAGATCGACGGGCACAAACTCCATAGTCCGCGACGAACGCGAGAACCTAAGCAGATTCTGCACGATCTGTTTGCACCGGCGGGCCTGGACCTCGATGTCGGTGACGTACCGCACATAGCTTTCGACTTCCCGGGCGGTCGTCTTTCCCGGCACGTTTTTCTGTAACTTCTCCAGCGTGAATTGAGCGTACCCGAGGATGCCGCCAAGAGGGTTATTGAGTTCGTGAGCGACGCCGGCGGCGAGCTGACCGATGGCGCTCATTTTTTCCGACTGAATGAGGGCCGTCTGGGCTTCTTCCAATTGGCGCGTTCGATCGACAATCTTTTCCTGCAGGGTTCGGTTATACCCTTCGATCTCATCCCGCGATTGCCGCAGTGATACGATCATGGAATTGAACGTGTTTGCTAGATGGCCGATTTCGTCAGTGCGTTCGATTTTCGCCATCTGGCTGAGGTCTCCGCGGGATATCTGATCGGTGACGACCACCAGTTCGGTGATGGGCTTGGTGATGGCGCTGACGATCACCGCGACGACCAAGACGGTGAACAGCAGAACAAACACGGTCAGGAAGATGACCGCCATCTGGGCGTCCTCGATCATCGTTGTCACGTCGCTTGTCGAGAGACCGATTTCGACAGATCCGATTTCCTCAACACTTTCGTCGGCGACGCTCGCGCTAGTGATGCCCCCGGTGATGCCCAGGTTTTCACGGTCTACCGCTTTCTTCCGCGTCACAACCGGTACGATGACCACCAGCACTTCCTTGCCGGTCGAATCAATGAAGAACTGGTGGCGCGCGGATCCCGGCTCGTCGTCGGGCTCGCTGAGAGGCGGGGCCTCGGGCGACTTCGAGGTAATGGCTTTATTCCCCGCCAGCGAGAGCACGACGCTGTCGTGGTTGCGGATAATACCGTATTGCACATCTTTGAACCGTTTCAGGACGGTAAGCAGGTCATCCAGTTCGCGAGCCGACTCAAACAGCACGCCGCTCTCGGCATTCAGGGCAAGCATCTGGGCGATTGTCTGGCCACGGGTCTCCAGTTCGTGGAGGTAACTTTCCGACTGGCGCCGAATCAAATAGCCGCTGATGACCAGCATGCTTAAGATGAGCATGGCGGCGATAGGGATGACAAACTGCGTGCGCAAATTTGCATTGACCAGGCGGCGAGGAAGTCTCATCGGTAGACCTCCTTGGCAACGGCCACCAGATCGCGCGGCACGGTGATCTGCAGATGCTTGGCGGTCGATTCGTTGTAATGAAACCAGATGACATCCGGTGCGGAGACGGGAATGTCGGCCGGCCGCCCGCCTCTAAGAATCCGACATACGGTGGCGCCCGCCTGTCGGCCGATGGCCTTATAGTCAAAATCGAGGGCAAAGAGCGCGCCCGATTCGACCACATTGCGAGAGAAGCCCATAAACGGTTTGCCGCCTCGCAAAGCGTGCAGAAGAATATACTTGGTCGACTGGGGGCTGAAGAGATTCGGATCGGCGATCGACCAGATGCCGTCGCAGGTATTCATGAGCGAATCCAGAGCGGCGGGCAGTTCCCGGTCAGTATTGACCGGAATGGCCACGAGGCGGAAACCCAGCTCCGAGGCAACAACTTTGGACGGCGGAATGAGCGAAGCGGTATTCGCAGAATACAGTACGCCGATGGTCTTGAGCTTGGGAACGATTCGCTTGAAATATTTGAACTGGACGTCAACCGCTATCGTCAGAGAGGCCCCGGTCATATTTCCGCCGGGAGTCGCCATCGACTTCACAAATCCGGAGATTACCGGATACATCACCGATGAGAACACGGTCGGAATGTCCGGAAAACTGTCTTTGGCGGTTTGGGTGGCAAAACTGCCGATGGTCAGCAGAATATCCGCCCTCAGGGCGCGAATCGAGTCTATCTGTCGTTGTTGAATCCGCGAATCCTGATCGAGTAATACATGAGCAAATCTGACGTCCGAGTCATCGGCCATGATGACAGTCTTCGCGCCGGAGATGGCGCGCGAAGTCGCGGTGAGCGTATCGGAGGACAAAATGACCACGGAATGCCCCCAACCGGTATGGCAGCAAAGGACGATACCGGCGATCATCGCGCCGACCGCTGTAAGTCTACGTCGTTGAATCATGTCCTACGGTCTTCGTGCTGACAGCCCAGAATTGCAAAACTCGTGATCATACGTGGTTGGGCCGCTCAATTCGTTGCTTTCTCGATAATTATCGGGAAAGTCGTTCAAATCTTGAAGGGTTGGGGGCGAAGATCCGGCCCTTTCGTGATCCCCCTCAAAAATGCCTTTCCGGCCGGTTAAGGAAATTTCGGCCAGACCGATATGTAGAGCAAACCGAAAAGAACGGCAACGCGTCGCAGTGACGATCCGCCGCCGGGACGTGTGCGAATTCGGCTAATGGAGTTATCTTGAGAACGTGTATCAAATCATTCGCGGGAGCCCTCGCCGTTCTTGGTGTAACGGTTGCGGTGAGCTCAAGCGCTCTGGCCGGCGTGTTCGGAAAAATTTCGGGCGCGGTTGTAAACGGGCAGAATAAGGAACCTCTGGTCGGGGCGACGGTTCGCGTGGTCGGGTCCAACCTGGTCACGAAAACCGACGAAGATGGGGAGTACTTCATCATCAACGTTCCGGTGGGGCAGTTCGATCTGTCGGTGACCCACGTCGGGTACGAGACCATAATCAGGAAGGACGTGCGGATCCTGGTCGATCTCACCACGCCCGTCGATTTTAATCTGCAGTCGATGGCGATCGACTTGAAGCGGCAGACGGTCGTGTATGCCTCGGCGCCGGTGATTCAACGGGACCAGACGGCGTCAAAGGTCATCTTTACAGCCGAGCGGTTGCGCAGTCTGCCGAGCATCGTGTCCGTCCAGTCGATTTTGTCCAACTACCCCGGGGTCGTGATGGATAAGACCGATCAACTGCACGTCCGGGGCGGTCGCTCCGGGCAGGTGTCGTACTATCTCGATGGTTTTTCGATCCAAGACCCGTTTGTGGCTCAGGCCGGGATGCGCATTATGCCTACCGCGATCGAAGAGCTGTCGCTGACTTCGGGAGGGTTCACCGCCGAATATGGTGAAGCGCTGTCGGGGGTGGTGAATGCCGTTACCCGTGATGGCGGCGCTTTGTATAAAGGTAGTGTACGCACATACCAGGGGGCCACGCATTCCTATGACGTGACCACCGGAACCTGGAATCGGTTGGACATAAACCAGAACCGGTCGGTGAGTTTCAACGTCTCCGGCCCCCTGCCCGGCCTGCAGGGAGAGCGGTACTCCTTTTTTGCGGCCGGTGAGTATCTTCGTGATTACGGATATTTGCCCCACAACTGGAATATTTCGTATACCGGGATGGCCAAGTTGTCGATGCAACCGCTTCCCAAATTGAAAGTTCGCACGGATATATCGTATTCCAAGGTGGACGGCGCCGTGTACCGTCACCGCGATCAGAACGATGCCTCCTTCGATTTCAATCTGGACGGCCTGCCGGTCCTGAAAAAAGAATCCTATCTCGGCGGCGTGTCGGCCAACTACGTGCCGAGCGAGCGGACCATCTGGTCTCTGACGGCGAACCGGTTTTCGACCTATACGCTAACCGAGCCCAAGCAATTGATGGGCATCTACTGGCGCGATTGGCCGGGATATTCCGAAGACTCTAACGGCGTCTATAACGGTACGGTCCACAAGGACACGTATCTCAACAACCGGGACTTTTCTAATCCATACGAATTGACCGGATTCATGCTGGGTCCGCGCTTCGATCCCTCGTACGTATACAGCAAGGCGACTGTAAATTCAGTCACCGCGAACTGGGTCCAGCAGATTACCAAGACGAATCAGATCAAAATCGGCATGACGTATGACCAGTATCACGTCAAGCGTGATTCCAAGAG
>JBGOTX010000019.1:0-12306 GCA_041476705.1 Candidatus Zixiibacteriota bacterium | reverse complement strand
AGGTATGCCGGCTTTATATAGAACGACTGCTGATCGCGGAAATTATCCTCGCGGACAATCGCCTCGGCAAATCGGCTCTGGAGAAACTCTCGTATGCGCTCTTTCATCGGGCCGGGTTGTTCCATTTTTCACAAGCGCTGATTGAGTGAGATCGCAGTGGGCGTCGCGAGTTGACCCGTCATGCGATCTTAGTACCCCACTCCTCGTGTTTATCCTTTAGCGACTCGCGCATAACTTTCTCGTGCAACTTGAGGATTCCATCCATCAGCTGTTCGGGGCGCGGCGGACATCCGGGGACATACATGTCAACCGGGACGATCCGATCCACTCCCTGCAGGATCGCGTAGTTGTTGAATATGCCGCCGCAGGAGGCGCAGGCCCCCATAGCGAGAACCCATTTCGGGTTCGGCATCTGATCGTACAGAGTGCGAAGCACCGGCGCCATTTTCATCGAGACTCGTCCGGCTACAATCATCAGGTCGGCCTGGCGTGGCGATGGCCGCATGACTTCCATGCCATATCGGGCCAGGTCATGGTGTGGCGCGAAAGTTGAAATCATCTCGATCGCACAACAGGCCAGCCCGAAGCCAAACGGCCACATCGACCGCTTCCGCGACCAGTTGACCATCTTATCGAGCGTGGTCAATATGATTGAATCAGGAATCTTTTCTTCTAACCCCATTTCAGGGCTCCTCGTGAAAGTTCGTACACGTATCCAATCAATACAACCACAACAAAGACCAATATGATCCAAAAACCATACATACCAAGATCGCGGGCCACCACCGCCCAAGGCAAGAGAAAAACAAGCTCTATGTCAAAGAGTACAAAAGAGATAGCCACCATATAGAACTTGATCGGCACCGGGTCGCGGGTGGTCCCGACCGGATCGACACCACACTCGTATGACTGAAATTTCTTGCCAAGGCGGGTTCGCCGGCCGATCAGGACTGACAAGGCGGACAACAAGATAGCGATAGCCGCCGCCAGAAGAACCAAAGCAAGGATTGGAAAGAAAGTTTCAAACATCGGCTATCGTCAACTAATTCAGTCCATAAAGAACTAATTAAACTATTATCGAGAACTTTAGAAGAATCCTATAGTAAAGTCAACCATTTTTGAGAAATAAATCACAAGGGGAGGCAGTGCCTCGCCAGTTATCCAATAGATACTGACACGCTTGGCGGTAGAGCAAGCGCCGTTAAGCTTGACGACAATAGGGCCCGATCAAACGGCCCGTAGGCGGTCGATCGACCGGCGAAGGTTACCCGTCTCTGTGCGGATTCAACCTGTACCCATCCCCCGCCGTGAAGATGCGTGCGCGGGTCGCGAATCGTCAGGTGGGCGGGGCGCTTGGTCCAGTCACACAGAATATGGTTGTCGCGACAGAACCGCTCCAGAAGATCGGCATGATACGGAAACACCGACACACTCCCCATGATCAGGCGGGTTATCCCTTGATACTCCACCAGCATGAATTTCCCCTGCCGCTCCCCTGCCGCCGGATTGGTTAGCGCCCCCTCGGCCAAAAGGCCGTTGTAATCGCACAGCCCGAAAGGTTTTGCCGAGGGTGTGTTGTTCATAAGTGTTCTATGTCGCAACGTAAGGTCGCCCTTCGACTCCGCTCAGGGCGACGTCAAGCGCAATTGCTTGTCTGTCGTACGTCGGGTTGAGCGGAGTCGAAACCGGACGGGCTGTGTGCAAGAATACCGCTGTTTTAAAACGTCCATTCCGGATCCCACGGCTCAAGCACAAAGTCCTTGGCCACAACGTATATTCCCCCGCCTGGCGAGAACAATTCGAGCCCAAAGTGCAGATACCCTTCCAACTGTTCTTGGGAATATTTATTTGCAAGAGCAAGAGTCCATTCCGACGCGATCAACGGGCGACATATTGAACCATCCTCCAACTGGTCGGAAGCCTGACGTTTGACAACCAGGTTAATTTCCGTTCTAATGAAAAAGCACTCCTTGAAAACCAGGATCGAAGGTATCCACCATTTATTTTCCTTATGTATGTCGATGGCAATCCTGACCCGATCTTCCCGTCCGACTCTTTCAAAAGACAAATCATGCAACTTAGCATCCGCAAAGGGGATTCTATTGAACTGCCGCATGATGGTTTCTTGATCTCTCATAGTCGGCAACTCCTTTAATTGACCGCATCCGATTTTATTAGCGATTCACCAATTGCTTCCCATCCGTTTGGCCGACCGCCGATTCGTCGCTCACGGCTCCACCCTGATATGATTCGAGAATATCCATCCCCGTTTTCCTCGCCAGACCTCAAGCCGGTAGATTCCCGGCTGTGCCACCGGGTAATTGAGCACTCTGCCGGTCTGACGGTGTACCGTCTGTCCGTTGCCGACAACCACCATCTCCGCCCGTGCCTGCAGGATTGCGCGCAGTCGCACCGAAGTTGGCGATTTGATATTCTGCCCAATACCGGCCCGGCCGCCGCCGTTTTCGGCCCAGAAATCGAATCCATCTGGATTCCCACACCGCAGATTACTGCACCAGCAACGGCAGTCGCGAAGCGCCGTGTAGAGTTGCCGTTTGGCCACCACCAGATCGCGCGAGAACGGCTCATCGAGAATGACGGTCGTGCGAAGCGACTTGAAATGGACTTTGTACGGGAATATTCGCACGATGAACGGTCCCAGCGGAATCGGGAATGCGTGGGCGTCGACTGCCGCAATCCCCACACACTTCTGCGTGCGCGACAATTCGTCCCACTTCCGCCGCACCCGGTCGGTCGGCCCGATCATCGACTTGCGCGGCGAGAACGCCATGACCAGCTTGTTGTACGGGGTCAATTGCTCCATCCATTCGGACATCTGGTTCCAGATCTCCAGACCGTTGAACCCTTCGGCCGACCAGTCTTTCCACGGATAGGGCGGATAGTTGCGCATGCGCGCCCGGATTTCATCGGGATGCGCGATTATCCCCAGCGCGCCATCCTTGGCGGCGGCGGCGACATACTCACGGGGAGTCATCGCGCGCGGATACACGCCGGGGGATTCAAAAATCAAATAGTGATGGATATCATCGGTGTCATTGTGCTCATACCCGATCACCACGAGTGTGTCGCCGTAGAAGTTTTCACGGTTCGCTTCGCGATTGTTGAGGTTCATGTGGTCGGTGACCATCATGTAGTCAAGCCCCGACTCCTGACCGATTTGGGCCAGTTGTTCGAGCGTGACCGTACCGTCGGACTCGGTCGTATGCATGTGGATCGCGCCCGAATAGTGATATTTGCCACCGATCTCAATCATGGCGCACGCTCAGGGTATGAGGAACTTTGCGGAAAATATACAGGCCGACAATCATCATGACAACAAGCGACAGCACCCCCGCCTTGTATGGAAGTCGGACTGCGGCATCACTGTCCAGCCCCAGAACTTCGACCGCCCACCTGCCCACCGGCCGCTCGGGTTTGAACAGGTAGACAACTGTCGTCCAGACCAGCGGCCCGATCACGGCGGCGGCCCGTCCGGACAACGAAAACAGGCCGAAAAATCGACCCAGCTCTTCGCGCGGCACCAGTTCAGCCAGCAGTGGGCGCGAAGTGGTCCACAGTCCGCCCAACAGAATTCCGACCACCGACCCAAGCACCCAGGTCACGGCCATTGAATCGGTCAGCACGAATGCGATCAACGCAATCACCCAGCCGACCACCACGCACATCATGATGTTCTTGAGCGACCAGTACTCGGCCACTTTGCCTATGATAAATGACCCGACCACAGCGCTCGTGGTGGAAATGATGAGAAACGTGGTGATCTGTTCCTCGTGTAGGTTCAGGACAATCGAACAGTACAGCCCAATGTTCAAAATGACGGTGGTGACCGCGTCCTCTATAAAGTAGTCGGCGATCAGGAACCGGAGCACCCCCGGATATTTGCGGGTCAGACGGATACCATCCCAGACATCGCGATACGCGCCGGCGAACGTGACTTTCTTGTGAATATATCTGGGGGCTTCATGCACCCACAAAAACAGCGGGACCGCAAAAAGCATGAACAGTAAAGCGGTCGGCAGAAACGAACTCACCTTTCCGCCGGCGTCGATCCCGAGATCAAGGCCGAACATCGAGCCGGTCACAAACGGCAAAATCAAAGCCATACCGACTATCGAGCCGACATAGCCGAGCGACACGCCTATCCCCGACACGAACCGCGCCTGTTTCCCCTCGGCCACCGAATAAAGAAGGGCGTTATAAAACGGCATAGCCGCTTCATAACTGAACTGTGCAATCACAAACAGAAAGAGCGTCATCAGAATGAGCGATGCGGGTACAATCGACATCAGGCCGACCGAGATACAGCAGGTCAGCGTGAACAGCATCACAAACAGCTTCTTCTTGGTCGAATGATCGGACAGCGCGCCCATCGCCGGCAAAACCAGCGCCGCGAAAGCCATCGACAGGGCGAATGGAATATCAAAGTACCGGTCGTCGAGTTTCATGTCTTCCACCAGATACCGTTTCAGATACAGCGACACGATATTCATGGAATAGATGGTATTGGCGAAATCGTACAGCGACCAGCCGATGACATCCCGCCGCCAGACGGTGGTGGCCCGGTCGCCGCTCACAGTCCCAGCCCGTCTGAAATGTGCAACATCCCTTCGCGCACGAGCATAAGGAACTCGGCCAGTTCGAGCCCCAGATTGGAACAGGCGGCCATGTTTTCGCGCGTCGCTCCGGCGGCAAACCGCTTTTCATCGAAACGTCGCAACATGAAATCGGCGTCGATATTGACCAGTTTCTTCGATGGATGCATGAGCGCGCAGGCGACGATAAACCCGGTGGTCGGATCGGTCGCGTAGAGCGCCCAATCCAACCGGGATTTACACGGGACATGTCCGGGGTGGGCGTGAATGGCGTGATGCATGTCTTCAGGCAGATCGTACTTCTCCAGCCATTCGCGCGTGAGATAGGTGTGTCGCTTGGAATCGTTCTTGGTTTCGTTGTAATCAAGGTCATGTACCAGACCGACAAGACCCCAATAGTCGACATCCTCGCCGAAATGCTCCGCCAGCCGTCGCATGCCGGCTTCGACCGCGAGTATATGCTTGAGCAGATTATTGACGCCGATTTTCTGTTCTACGAGAGCATACGCCTCGGTGCGAGTCAGCGCCGGATTCATGGACGACAATATGTCGGTCGAGAGAGGGCAAGTCAAGTTGAGTGAAGTGGTCTACAATGGCCGAGAGAACTCAGTTGACAAAATTCCAGACAAACCCGTATGAAAAATACCGCCCACCAGTCAACAGATTGTCGCGCGCGTCATAGGCCAGGCCAAACAGATTGCGGAACATGAAATTCATGCGAAACTGTCCCATGCGAAACGCCAGCGTCCCGTTGGCCACCACCCGATCGCCCATATTCTGTTCCACATACCCCCGATACGGTCCGGTGTACACCAGTTCGCCATACCCATAAAAGTGAATCAGTTTCTGCGACCAAAACCAGTGCAAGTCCAGACCGGTATATGCCTGATACTTGGGCGAATAATATCGCGGCTGATTGTCGGCGCGACTGACCTGGTGGTACCCACCGCCGGCGCTAAAACGCGCGAAATCGGCCCAGCGAAGCCGCGCGGTCGCCGAAATATCGGTGAATGTTACCGTGACATTGGCCGGGCTGGTTGTCGATTGAGCGCCGTTAGTTTGTCGCACCCAATCGATTGAATGTTGAAGTCGACCGGTGGCGACAGTCAGACCGATCGCGTTGTCGATCGTGCCCAGTTCTCCGTACACGGAACCAACCAGCTGGCGTTCGCTAAGCAGATTGCCATTGCCACTGTCCGCATACACCCCGCCCAACTGCACGTCGGCCAGCTGGTACGGTAAATGCAATTCTTGCAGGGTGGGAGCGCGTTCGGTGTACCCGAACGACAGATGCAGAAGCGATCCCTTTGTTTCACGCTTGGAGGTCACGACCGCAAAGGGGAGCGTTTTGAACGCTTTGTCATAGCGCGAACCGGCCGAGATGGCGGTCTGCCAATTCCCTATTGGCCGAGTCGCGGCGAATGATAATTCACCTGTCGAGCGATCATGTTTATCAGACCCGTTGTCGTACTGCAATGTCCTGGCCTCGCCGTTCAACCGAAACAGCGTGCCGCCGCCTGTCCATTCGCGGCGAAGAGACAGTCCGTGGCCGGTCTGATCAAACCTGCCGCGATATCCGTAATCAAGATGCGATTCCTGCAACAGATACTCGTAGCTGATTTCGGTCCGGTTGGAACGCGCCGAGTCAAAGCGCATAAGCGACACCCAGGCATGGCGATCAAACCGGTGTCGCCGGACATCGCCCAGAGCGGCGCCTACCGGCACGAGAATATCGGCGTTGCGATTATACAGCCAGCCATCGGTCTGAACCGCCCAGCGCGCACCGACGGGAATGTAAAAACTGCCGGAATAGTGATACGCATCGTCGGCGGCCACGCCAAAACCGCCCGCCTTGCGATACGCGATCGACAAATCCATCCGGCGGCCATTGCCGAAAAGTTTGTCGTACCGACCTCTTGTCTGCGAGTAATTATCCCACCCCTTATCGACAAAAAGAACGCTCTGCGCATCGGTGGTGTTTAGCTGTTTCGGTCTGGTCACCAGCGTAGCAGTGGCCTGATCGCCGCCCAGGAGCAGACCGAATGGTCCCGGGACCACGTACGCCGCGTCATCGGTGGCAGTCGGGAAATCTTCGGCATCAACCATCCCGTCCTGCCCCGGGATATACTCAAGCGGCGTGGTCGCGTGCTGATTGGTCACCCAGTTCAACCGATTTCCGGAAAGGCCGAACGGGGCAACTGTCGTCCGCAATGGCGTTTCCAGATACGGCAGAACAAAGAACTGCGGCGCGTAGCGAAAATAATCGGCGGCGCCCCGGAAAAACGAGCGGTCCACCGCCGGCTTCTGATTATACCGCTCGGAACAAAACCGCTCACGGAGCGAATCTGAAAATGATACAATCGGTCGACGCTGTTCGGCCATGAGATGTTCAGAACCGGCGCTAATACCGGCGTGACGCCGTAACGCATCCACTCGGGCGACGGAATCTGCCTGGCGCGTGCTGTCACTGATTTGGCCGGTATCCGACGGAACCGATGGTACCGCCGGAATTTGAGCGCGTGAAGCGCCGCCCAGGAGCGGGAGACCAAGGAATAGAAGTGCCGGGAGTATGTGGGTCATGTTCGGGCTTTCTCTCTGGCGTATAAAAGCCGAGTGGCGCCGAAAAGCAATGGGAAAATCACGGCATTGGTAGCCAGGGCAATCCCCACCCAGGGAATCCCGGCCAATAATCGCTCACGAAACGGCTGAAACACCCAGGCATCGACCACCATCACCGGGAGATAATAGGCGATCGTGCAGACCACCCCGCACATCACGAGCGCCGTCCCGACAAAAAAGGGAGAACCATCGTGCAGGTGACCGAATCGAAAAATCGCACCGACTCCCCCGCACAAGGCACTGCCAACCACCTGCGCCACAAAGATTGGAATCGGAACCGGACCGTACGGATTGAACAGCGACCACAACCCGGTCCCGACCGCGCCGACAAGCATTCCGGCCGCCGTTCCCCAGACAAATCCGGCGGTGAAGATAATGAAGAAAGTGACTTTGACATTCGGAAGCAGGACCAGCGACCACGAGGTGACATACACCAGCGCCGCAAACAGCGCAATCCGGGCAATCAGGCGCGCTCGCGACATCACCGAACGAGCGCTACTTTGACTTTACTTTCGGCCAGGAGGCGGAACTTGCCGGGGGTTTCCCACAGACGAGCGTAGGCAAGATACACCCCCGAGGCCACGGCCTTGCCCGATCCGTTTTTCATGTCCCAGGTCGTTTCATACAGTCCGCCGGCGTGCACGCCCAGACGGTCCTCGCCGCCGAAAGTCGCGTTGATCGTCCGGACAAAATCTCCGGCGACCGAATAAATATCGATGAGCAACAGCGGATTGTTCGTCAGATTGCCGTTGGCCGTGTCGGAGGCAACCTTGAAGCGAAACGTGACCGGTTGTCCCGCCATCTGCGGCACGACCGCGGGATTAGGATACGGCGTCAAGACGGCCGAGGGACGGGTAATGATCTGCCCGCTGTCGGAAATGGCATAACCGACGAAGGGAGCTTTATTGAACGACACGTAAGACAGATAGTTATTCGAAGTCGGCGAGACGGCAATCGCAATTGACTTGTACTTATTGGGATGAAATGCGTCCACCTCAAGAAAAACAGGGGCCGGGTCTCCGGCCAGCGGCACGACAAACCGGTTGATTTCTATCGAGTCGGGGTTATCGGCAAGCTGGTAAATGACCGATATACCCCATTCGATCAGCGTCGGATGTTGAACACCGATATAAATGGGCAGAACGCTGTCGCAAGAAATGGGCACGGTGGACTTCGGATACAGGGAATCCTCGTGTGGGGGAATTGTGCTGTCGCATGAAATTGCCACTACCGTATCCGGATTCGCCGACGTATCCATCCGTACACAGCCGGAGCACTGATCGCGAGAATCCAAATTCTGGAGCAGGACATAAGCGGTACCGTTGTATTCCGGGCGGTACGACCCTGTGCCTATCTGGTAATAGTCCGGATATCGCGTAACCGAAAGCATGGCGTCAATCGGAATGGCTGGATAATTCGCCCGTTCCTTATACCCGATCCCGCTGGGGGCCACCGATGCATACTGGCCGGTGAAATAATTCCAGATAGAGAAATCATTTATTGCCGTAGAAAGACTTCCGCCAGGCGGATCATACGCCCGCACCTGGGCATCGCACGCTTCAAGAAACTGCGGGCCCACCCCGCGGGCCGCGCAGTCCAGCCAGATGTCTTTAATAATCTTCTTGCCGTATCGTTGTGACAGATAAATAGGAAAAACTGCCGCCCCGTAAGGGTGGAGGAGATCCGGGTTGGTTGATCCAAACGTCTGCAGAGACAGTGTGGGAAAATCGAAAAAGTACGGCAGATAGGCATAATAGTCGTTGATCTGGTCATAGCATTCTTCTTCCATCCAGACCGCCGACATTTCCATCCAGTACCGCCGCGCACTGACGTACTGGTAGTTTTCTTGCTCGGTGAAATCGATGCCGAACTGCACGGCATGAAAAAATTCGTGGGCCACCGTCACCCGCACCGCGTCCAGCGGCCGGCCGGCATATTTTGCGATGAACTGGAAATCGTTATCGAGTTCCATGTATGATGTTGCGGTCATGCTGTCGATCTGCATTTCAAGGATGGTCTGGCCGTAAGACTGCAGATATGCGAGGTTAACGAGATAGATGTCATACCGGTTGTCTTCTCCGGCCACATAGAAACCGTCAAGGGGCGGCGCCGGGTATCCCAGCGAGTCGATAATGTGCGTGTACACGGAGTCGGCAATGCGCGCCGTCATGACCACGTAGTCCGGCACCGTGTCGACCAGCGTTCGTACCAGCGGCTGATACACGGCGCTGTCGCCGGTCAGGGTATAGTGAATGAGGAAGTGACCGTTGGGAGAACCATAGGCATAGGGCAAAGTCGGACGTCCCAGCGAATCCACGCCGAGCGATTTCAACAGCCCCTTATCGAGGCGATTATAGTTGAGCACGAAATCCGCCGCGGCCGACATGCCGCATTTGTTCGGCGGTTGGTCGGCGGGCGTCGGGGAGGACGCCGCCTGACTGTGAATTTGGCCGGTGAGCATTCCGTAACTGGTAATAATCCTGATCTGTTCCTCTCGGGTCAGCGGTTCGGCCCAAACCTCAGCCGCGAGCAGGACGATCGTCATGAGGATTCCGAGTAACTTATTCACTGAACGCTCCGATATCTCATTGCCCGTTCCTTGATTCGATCCAAATATTCAGGAGGCACCGCCAACGACCCCGGAGTCGCTTCGCGACTGCCTCGGCCGTGGAAATCGGACCCTCCGGATAATATCAGATTGTTGTTCTTGGCCACTTGTTTTGCCCGTTTGATGTCCGCTGAGGCATGAGAGTAGTGGTACGCCTCGATGCCATCAAGCCCGGCCGGCACGAGCGCATCGATATGCCGCCACATGTCTCCGATCGCCGGGTGCGCCAGTATGGCAACCCCGCCCGAGGCGTGAACCAGTTCGAAGGCCTCCGCCGGAGCCAGCCGATATTTGGGGACATAGGCCGGGCCGCCGTTACCGATGTATTTGTAGAACGCTTCTTCATACTGCTTTGTCAGACCAAGGCGATAGAGGGCCTCCGCTATATGCGGCCGACCAATCACGCCGTCGGCGGCTGTTTCCTTCACTTGCTCAAAGGTAATGTCCAGCCCCAGATTTTGCAACCGATTCACAATCTCACGTCCTCGCTCGCTACGCCTCGCCTGATAGAAATCAAGGGCTTCGGTGAGGGCGGAAAGGTCGGGGTCGAAGCCGTAGGCCAGAATGTGCAGGTCTTCATCGCCTATGCGCACCGACAGTTCGACTCCGGTAACAAGCTCCGGATCAGATTCCGTGAGGAGCCCGGCGATCATCCGCCACCCGGCGATGGTGTCGTGATCGGTGACCGAGAAGGCCGAAAGTTTGCTCTTCCGCACCCGGTCAAGCAGTTCCGGCGGCGACAAGAGGCCGTCGGACATATTGGTGTGCATGTGCAGGTCGATGGGGCGCGGCATCAGAGACGGGACTCAACGTGTTGCTTGATTTCGTTGGACAACGCCAGCCCTTCTTCGCGCAAACTCTTCACTTCGCGCCGCATGCCCGCGACAAAGTCCTGATCTTTGAGCGAGGTCAGATTGATCCGCACATTGTATCCGGCACCTTCGATAGCCGTCAGTCCCATCAGTCCCGCCACGCCGGCATCGGACACCGAGTTTTGATTCCCCTTCACCGCAACCTTGTTCGCCAACTGGAGAACCTCCAACGCTTTCTGCATAACGGTCAGAGGTACCTCGGCGGCATGCCTGGTCGCTTTCTCGACCGCCTCGCCCCGCCGCGCTATCTCTTCGGGCGTATTCTTCGGCAATTTGAAGGCATCCATCACGGCGTTAAAAGCCCGCTTGTCATCGTCAATCAGTTTCTCCAGTTCTGTGCGCAAAGCGTCGGCCCGGTCGCGGATATCACAAAGCTCTTCCTTGACCTCGGCGTACTGCTTCTTGGTGACAGTCAGCCGACAGACCATCGCGGTAAGCGCCGCCGCCAGCGCGCCGGCCGAGGCCGAGACCGATCCGCCTCCGGGGGCGGGCGATGACGACGCCACCTGATCATAGAAACTGTCCTGCACCGGCTCGCCCATCGCCCCGGCCGCTTTCAATTTCTCCTCGAGCAGTTGGTCTTTGGAGAAATTCTCAAGCCGCATATAAAAATCGGCGATATCGACAATCGCTTCGGTCGGTATAAGCCCGACGATCTCCGACGATGTCACGCTGACGCCGTACCGGGCCGCCTCGCTCTTGATCGTCTCAAAGACGCGGAACAGCGGGGTTTTCTGGTAGTTGGTCATGTTCATGGAGACCTGGACCTGGTCCCGCTCTTTGATTTCAAACCCAAGCGCCTTGACAAAACGATACCCGCCCTGAAGATTTCGCACGGCATCGGCGATCTTATCGGCGATCCATTTCTTGTTGGTGTTGAAATAGACATTGAACGCCACCAGCGGAAAGCGGGCCCCGATTGCGGTCGAACCCGACTTCACGTTCATCTTCGCCGGGCCGTAGTCCGGCTTGCGGTTCGGGTCGATCTCAATACTGTCGCGAATCCCTTCGTATTCGCCCGATCGGACATTGGCCAAATTCTTTCGTTCCGTGCGCGTGGCGGCGCTTTCATACAGGTACACCGGAATCTTCAGCTCTTCCCCAACCCGCTTGCCGAGCTGGTTGGCCAATTCGACCGCATCGTCGATGGTCATCTCGGAGAGCGGGACGAACGGGCAGACATCGCACGCCCCCATGCGCGGGTGTTCGCCCTTGTGCGTGCGCATATCGATTAACTCCGCCGCTTTCTGATACCCGCGAAAAGCCGCTTCGACGGCGATACTTGGATGGCAGACAAAGGTCACTACGGCGCGGTTGTGATCGGCGTCCATTTCCCGGTCAAGCAATGCCACCCCGGGAACGGAGGTGATCGCCTCGCAAATCGACTCGATAACCTCGGCGCGCCGTCCTTCTGAGAAATTCGGAACGCATTCAACAAGTTTTCCCACGATCTATTCTCCCATCGGCGGTGCCGGACGGCACACGCTCAAAAATCCTCAATTTCGCCCAGACGATAATCGGTAAGCTCGGCGTAAATCGAACCGACCACGATTTTCGATTTCATAAGCACCGGCAGACGAAGCCGGTCATCGGT
>JBGOTX010000018.1:0-12496 GCA_041476705.1 Candidatus Zixiibacteriota bacterium | reverse complement strand
CTGCATTTGCGCCTGCAGGGCCTCGTCGGTCGAACTATCCGATTTCTGGTGCTTGCTCCACCGCTCCGATCCCTCGTTCATGAATTTATTCCAGCGGTCCTGGGCATAGGCCTCTCTCTGACCTTGAATTTCCGCCACGCTCGGCACCGGCAGTAACTGGCCGGCGATCGCCACGCCGGTTCGGGGAAGAATCAGCGAAAGGACAACCCAGCTCATCAGACCGACCAGGAATGACACCGATGAGTACCGGGTCAGACTGGAAATGAGTATGCCGATCATCACAAAACAGCCGCACAGAAGCCCTGAAAAAGCCATGAGCAATGTAAGTCTCAGCCAATCGATCGGCCCGAATGGAACGCCGTATAACATCACCATAAGAATACCGAGAGCGGCCGGGACCGCCAACGCCGACGTCAGACCAATCCACGAACCGACCGCTTTGGCGAGAAGGTATTGCGCTCGAGGCACCGGATTGGAGAAGACAAGCTTGAGCGTACCGTCCTCCCGCTCGCCGGACACGGCATCATACGTGTACAGCAAAGCAAACAGCGACATAACAACCGTGACGATAAACGCAAAGTCGATGAAGCGGAAGACGGCAAAGATCGGATCGTCGGAATAGGAGGAGTGTTGCAACCGCACGCCCGACTGCGTGCTGATATCCGACCACTGCCCGATGTCAAACGTAAGGCCGGAGACGAAAATCATCATGGGATCGGGGGTGCGATAGGTGCGGGCCGAAAGCCGCATCCAGGAGCTCCCTTCCCGCATCCGCTGGTCGGATAATTGCTGGGAGGCGCGGGCGTGATCGACCGCGGCCTGATATTCGCGTATCCCGATGTAAACCGACAGCAGAATGAGACATACACCCACGATAAAAGTGCCGACAAACCGGGGACTGTGGACAAACGCCCTCAGTTCCTTGTTCAACAAATGTGCAAACATATAATTTACTCCGTTCCTATCTGAGATCGTATCTGAGAAACGCGATAAACGCTCCCGCGAATGCACCCAATCCCCAAATCATCAAAAGTCCCACGTTCGGGAGAGCGGCCGTCACCGCCCCGGCCAGCGGTGGTTTGCGATGTTGCATCTCGGGTAGCTCTCTGGGATCAACCGGCTTCGGCTCTTCTTCGCCGCCATGCTTCATCTTCATGATGATCATGCCGGCTCCGGGAACCATCCCGGTTTTGGCCTTCATAAATCGGGCGTAGTCGGTCTGGTAGGCGTATGCTTCGTCTTCGAAACGATCCTTCATCTTCAGATCGGTGGCCGCCAGAGCCGTCGCGGCAAGAGTAAACGACGCCAGTGGAGAGAGTCGCGCCAGCGCGAACGCCCATCCGGCCTGAATCCGCTGACCGTTGGCCCGGCTCTCATTGAGACGGCCGCTCAGCTCCTGCATGTTCTTATCCCGTTCGTCGGACTGCTTCTCCATAGTCTGCTGGAATTCTTTCATCATCTGTCCTACGTCGTCGGTTTTCGTGGGAGTAAACGAGGCGAGCTGTTCGCGACTCTGTTGCCAGAGCTGGCGGCTGTAGGCGGCCTTTTCGGCGGCCAATTTATCGACCGACGGCACATCGACAGCTCGCCCAGCCAAAAGAACCGCCGTCCGGGGGACCACGAAAACGGCGAACACCCAGATGACCAACAGGGCCAGAAAGGCATGCGATGATCGATGTGTAACTGCGGAGACCATCACGGCCACCGCTACGACCACGACGACGAATAACAGACCGGTTGCAATAACGAACGCAAGTCGCACCCAATCGACCGCCGCCATCGGAATCCTCATCACCACCAGTACGAGGCACCCTAAGAGAAGGGGAATGACCAGCACTGGAATCAGGCCCGCGAGCGCACCGAGAAGTTTTCCGAAGACGAAGGTGGCCCGGGGGACGGCGTTGGAAAAGACCAACCGGAGCGTGCCCCGTTCTTTTTCACCGCATACCGCGTCGTATCCCAATAGAATAGCCAACAGCGAAAGGACAAATCCGAATACGAATTCCAGGTCGAGAAATCTGAACACGGCAAACAGCGGCTCTCCTTCAAATCGAGTGTCTTCGGCCGATAGTTCACCCCGCCCTGACACTTCGACCGTGCGGCCGATATCATTGGAGACGCCGGTCACGACGGCCGCGACCGGATCGGGTGGCAGAAATATCCGATTATGGCGAACCATCAGCCAATCGGTCACTCCAGAAACCTGACGAAGGTTTTCTGCCTTGGCGGCTTCGTACTGGCGCTGGGCCGCATGGTACTCCTGAGCGCCCGAAACAAACGACAGGATGATCAGCACCGCACATACCGACATTGCAATCGCGAATCGAGATGAACTTATGAGTTCGCGCACTTCTTTTTCGATGATTGTTTTCAGCATCAGACCTCCGTTGCCGACAACTCGGCGCGCCCCGCCATGTGATCCATGTACAATTGCTGAAGGTCGAGTTGCGCCACCTGCGCCGCCGATCGTTCCATGATGAGCCGTCCCTGGTTCATGATAGCCACCACGTCGGCGACCTCTTTGGCTCTGAAGATGTCGTGTGTTGACATCAGCACCGCTTTTCCTTCCTGGCGAAGCGATCCGAGCAATTGAGTGAACTCCCAGCCGGCTTTGGGATCGAGTCCGGAAGTCGGCTCGTCCAGGAGAATCGCCGGCGTGTCCTTCAGGATAGCGATAGCAATGCCGCATTTCTGTCGCATTCCCTTGGAATATCCGCGTACCCGTTTGTCATGTGCCTCGGAAGGAAGACCAACGCGGAGAAGGATGTCGCGAAGGTCACCGCGTGTGTAATGTCGCTTGCCACCGAGACGGGCGAAGAATTCCAGATTCTGAACCGCGGTAAAGCCGCCGTACAGCATGACGTTTTCCGAAACGAAGGCCACCTGAGACTTTGCGACCAGCGGATCGCGGTGAGTGACCGTCCCATTGATTCGGGCTTCTCCCTCGGACGGTTCTATCAGATTGAGAAACAGATTGATCGTTGTGGTTTTGCCGGCTCCATTGGCGCCCAGCATAGCATAAATCTGGCCGGGAAATACCGAAAACGAAACGTGATCCAGGGCCAGCAAGCCATCTTCGTACCGCTTGGTTAGGTTGACCGCCTCGAGGTAGGGTATCGGTTGATTAATCTCCGCCATATTGTTCCTTTCTTATGAATTGCTATTTTCGCGAAAGCCGTATACCAAACACGACCAGCGTCGCCACCAATCCGATTATGACCAGCACCAGCAGTATTGTTCCGATAAGGTTGCTGTCGGGTAGTATTTCTACGGTGATTGTCTTGTCCTCTCCCACCACCGGGCGGCCCTTGGAGACGGCCGAGCTACGAACACGAATGTCATATTTCCCGGCGGCGACATCCTGCGGCGGTGTAAGGGTCAGTCGCACGACCGCGTCACCGCCGACGGCCAGCGCCGGTATCGCGGCCGGATCGACGGAGCGGGTCCAGTTGAGCGGCAGGTCCAGCTGAAGATCGATATTGTCCAGCCGGTCGCTTCCTTCGTTGACCAGGTTGAGTGACGCCTTCGCGCTCTGGTTGGCGCTGATCGCATGATACAGTTGAACGGCCTTGACCAGCAACTTTCCCTGGCCGCGTGGGAACAACTCAAGCTTGACGAAGCCAACATCGAGCGCCCGCAGTTCTTCGGCGGTCCAGATGTGGTCAGCGGATTGAGTAACACGACTGGTCTTATCGGAAGGCGTAACAACGACAAAAAAAGTGATCGGTTGATCGATTACAACCGAACTTGTCGGACGATCGGGCAGAGTAATTTCCAGGGCCGCCTTCTTGCTTCGGGTCGCCTCGCCGAACCGCACCTGACTGAGCCGGGCCTGGCTCTGGCGATCTACAAATGACCGACTGATCTCCGGCGGCAGGTTGACCACATCGAGTCCGAACGTATTTACCGTGCCGCTAAAGAGCTCCAGACCAAGATCAAAGGATGCGGTCTTGCCCAATTCGACTTCCTGTGAAAACTGCTCCGACTGCACCGCCACCCGGTTGACCGCCGCGTCCTTCTGAAGAATGATCTTCATGGTGCGCTGACTGCCATTTCCGTAGATGACGGAAACGGTGACCGCATCGAGGTCTTCAAGTAATGCAAAATCGACCGTCGCCGGTTTGCCGAACCGGAGTTCATCCAGTTTTGCCTCGTACGGCTGGCTGATGATGGCGCTTTCGCCGTTGAGCAGGGAGACATAGATGTTGGTAATCAAGTCCGGTTGAAGCGAACGAAACAGGGGGTCGTCCAGATTCACAACCTTCAGATATTCCGCAGAACCGCCTGAGGTGTTGGCCAGCGTAATGCGCACCCGCCGCTGGCCGTTCTTGTCGTAATATTTGACCGCGGAGGACACGGTGATGTACTGCTGTTCGAAAATTACTGCCAACAGGGATTGCTGGTAATTTACTTCGGCGTCCGCAAAGACGTTTCGCGACCGCTCAAGTTCAACAGAACTGATAAGGCGGCGATCGAAAAGCTGTTGCTGTCGCTCGTAATCGGCTTTTGCCACGTCGTATGCCTCTCGCGCCCGCTTGAGTCCCAGAATCCGATATTTGTCGTCCCGCTGGTTGAAGAGTGATGACTGGCTGTTGGCCTGGTCCGGAGTGCTCACAACGCCGGCGGCAACGAGCATGAAGACGAACAGTATAGCGAACGTACGGCGCTTCATCTACTTACTCTTCAAAATCATCTTTGCGCCGGCGGCCGTTCTTATGAATGACACGACGATCTTCTGGTCACCCCGCCTCAGCGATACTTTGACGGTGTCGCCATCATTGAGGCCGCCTATTATGGTCTGGATTTCGCGAGGGGAAGCAACCGTACTGTCGTTTACCTTCTCGATCACGTCGCCTATCGCAAATTGGCCGTCGATGAATTTCACATCGGGTAGCGGGATAAGCGCGGCAACGATAGTCCGGCCGTCCTTTTTGGCCAGAGCCATACCGGCGGAGGCCACCACCAGGGCGTCCTCACCCTGTATCTTCAGCGCGTGATTGCCGGTTGCAATTTTTGTTCCGCCTTTGTCCCCTTTGTCGTCACCTATCACCATCCGCACTTCTCGCTTGGGAAGCGTGCTTTCGTCGGCCTTTTTGAACGTCACCAGGTGAAGACCGTCCTTACGCTTGATCCCCAGCTGAATCTGATCACCCACGTTGAGGGCGTGGTAGGCCGATTCGAGTGCGGCCGAGGTAGATGTTCGCTTGCCGTTGAACATCAGAATGAGGTCGCCTTCGCGCAATTCTACGGATGCATATTCTTTGGGGCGCTGATCTACCGGGGGCATCATGTCTACCCTGAGCGTATCCTTGTTTTGAAGCACGACCGCCCCCAGCTCCGGAATCATGAATAATCCGTCGGCCTCAATGTGACGTGTCATTTTGACCTGAGCTCCGGCCAGCGTTGGCAAGAACAATGCAAATATCGTGGCGACCATTCGATTTGTTACTTTCATGTGTACCTCCGGGGTCTGCGTGTTTCTGTGTTCTGCGTTTGATTGTACGGTCCCGCGAGAGATTGGTGAAGTTAATCAATGTCAGGAGATGTTAAGAGATGTTAAGGGCGTGGACAATGGGCCGTTCCCGCGTATATTGAAAGCATGAAACTTTCGCGGCGAGTGGTTGCTCTGGTCGTGGCCCTGATAGTTGTTTCTTTATCGGGTCTGGTACTGGTCCAGGTATTATTGCTTCAGAGCGCCCGTGGACTGAAAGAGCAGGCGTTCCGAAACAATGTGCTGACGGCTATGGGAACAGTCGTACGGCAGTTGGAAACTCGCGAAGCCGCCATGGGAGTTGTGCGAATGACCGGCGGCCGCTCGTGGCCTCGGGTCATGGCGGTAACCGCGATGCACGTCTCGGACTCAGCCCTCGCTTGTTTGTCGCAGGATTCCGCGCTTGGCCTGACGGTTCTTCCGGCTCGGCAAAATGTCTGGGTCGACAGTGGCGTGCTTCACTATCGCGTCCCCAGCCGCCAGCGCATCACCATAGAGGTGTTCGACTCGTCGTCCAAGTCACCGCGAAAGATCGTTGACTCAGTGTCCGACCCCGGGACATATAAAGTTCAGCTTCAAGCTGTCTCAACGCAACCCGGCGATCTGAGAGTGCGCATGGCCGCTAATGCGTATCAGTACGAATTCCGCACCGGCGACGCCGTCAGCAAACGCAAGTCGGATTCGTCCGACAGCGGCCGCATACACCTCATCAGCCGCGTATTCGATAACCTCACGCAGGGGGAGATCCAGCCGATAGAGAAACGTCTCAATTTGACTGTGCTCGATTCCCTGTTGGCGGCCTCGCTTGCGTCTGCGGGCATTGATCTGCCGTATCAATTTGGAGTGGTATCCACTCTGGATGATTCCCTGCGCCTTGTATCTTCGGGCGGGGACACACAAAACCTGCGCTCGTCTGACCTTCGCTCGCGTCTGTTTCCGAGTGACGTTCTTGCCGTGCCCGGTGATCTGACGCTTTTTTTCCCCGGCCGCGCCGGTTATGTTGTGCGTCAGCTTGTTCCCCTGGCGGCCGCCACATCGGTGTTCATGCTGTTAATCGCCGCCTGTTTCGTGTATTCGATCGTTACCATTCTCCGACAACGCCGGTTTGCGCAACAAACAGTCGACTTCATTAACAACATGACGCATGAGTTCAAGACGCCCCTGTCGACCGTGGCGCTGGCCTGCGACGCGCTGGCACGTCCGGACATCGCCGGAGATTCCCAAAGAGTAGGGCGCTATGAGCAGATGATCCGCGACGAAAACGCCCGGATGCGATCTCAGGTCGATAAGATTCTCCAGATGGCGGTCCTGGAGGAGGGCGACTACGAATTGAACATGACTGAGCTTGACGTACACGAAATCATTCACACGGCCGCTCGCGGATTGGCCATTCAGGTGGAGCATCGAAACGGCAGTCTCATACTCGACTTGCAAGCCCAGGCAAGCACCATTTCCGCAGACCGGACACATCTTACGAATATTGTGGCAAATCTTCTTGATAACGCCAATAAGTACTCGGGAGATCGACCGGAGATAGCTGTAGCCACACGCCTCGATGGGCGGTCGATCGTGGTAACAGTCTCCGACAAAGGTGTTGGGATTTCCTCCGCCGACCTTGCTCAGGTATTCCGCAAATACTATCGGGCCCGCACGGGAAACCGTCACGATGTCAAAGGCTTCGGTATCGGCCTTACCTACGTGAAGCTGATGACCGAAGCAATGGGCGGTCGGATTGAACTGCGTTCGAGACCTGGCGAAGGAACAAGCGCGTCGATTGTGTTCCCACTGGCGGAGTGAATGGCATGGGCGACAAAACCCGCATATTGCTGATAGAGGATGATCCCAATCTTGGCGTTATCACTCAGGAACATCTGATTATGAACGGCTACGAAGTCACGCTCTGCGCCAACGGAGAGGATGGGTTGGTAACGTGGAGAACTGACAAGTTTGATCTTTGTCTGGTCGATATTATGCTCCCAAAACTCGACGGATTTTCCTTCGCCCGCGAGGTACGCCTTGCCGATGCCGAGATACCCTTAATCTTCTTGACTGCGAAATCGCTTAAGGAAGATAAGATTGAGGGATTTCGGATCGGTTGTGATGATTACCTGACCAAACCGTTCAGTGTCGAAGAACTGCTCTTGAGAATTCAGGCGGTGCTTCGGCGTAGCTCCAGCCGGCGAACGCTTCCCGACGAACCGGTTGTGTTCGAGATCGGCAAGTACCGCTTCGACCGCCGCCGTCAGCTACTGACGCACGGTCGCACGCAGTACAAATTGACAACGCGCGAGTCGGACCTGTTGCGCTTGCTGTGTTTGAACATCAACCAGACTCTGGACCGTGAGACAGCCCTGCGGGAAATCTGGCAAAACGACAGTTATTTTTCCGGTCGGAGTATGGACGTGTTCGTGTCGAAGCTCCGCAAGTACTTTAAAGATGACAAACGAGTCGAAATTCTCACTATCCACGGCAAAGGATTCCGATTAATAGTAGAATAGTCGGCCGGTCGGTCGCATGGTCTACGCGGTGTGCGAATTCTTGGTGGGTATATTGATTTCCGCTGATACGCCGCTTTGAGTATGAAGCCGACACGAAATTAGCTGGCGGGGGTCATTGACTTTAGAACCTACCTTCAGGGACTTGAACCAACTGAATTGCATAGGCTTATCGTGTCACTTAACACAGTGGCCGCATAGCCGATAATGGAGGTATGCCCGATGAATTGTCCAACCCCAAAATCGATGAACTGGCCACGAAGGATATTGACGAACTGTTTCGTGTCTCTGTGCAGGTGTTCGATTGGTCAGTTGACCGAAAGCTCGACATATACAAAGTCATAATGGACCCGGCCTTCATCGAGCTTTACCGTAGGCTGGGGCACCCTGAGTGGACTGAATACTACATCGCAGTGAGGCCAGATTCTCCCAGAGCACAAAAACCTATAACTCTCCAAACGCCACCTCAGATCGTATCCGAAGTGAAGGACAATCTGGCCCGACTTTCCACAATGCCCGTTGAAGACAAGAGCCAGTTAGACGCAGTGATCTTTGAAAAGGCGCTGGGGCTTCGATCATGGTATCTCAACCTGTATTGCTCCGAGGTTCTTGGCACGTCTGTCGAATCGTTGATCGAGTCGGCACAGTCGGGCGACAAAGACGCTTTCGTCCAGCTCATTGAGGTGGATTCCCTTTTTCTTACTTCTGAGTTTGCTAAGAAGCTAATACGAGAAGCTGAGCTTTCCCGCGATCTAGATTTCAAGGGTCGAATTGCGAACGCAATGAACCCCTTCAGAAAACCGCGAGCCACCAAACGGCAACGCCAAGCATTTGCTGTCCACCTAATCAAGCTGTTTGGCCCTCACCGCCGTTCATATCCTGAATGGGTTGAGTTTCTGGACACGCTCGGATTTGATCTCAAAGGGTCAAGGGCGCTTGCCAAGGCCTGTGAGCGTGCTGACATAAGCAAAAGAAATACCGATAAGTCCTAACCGAGGCGACAAATCAAATTTCCAATTTGTCGCATTCTCCCAGCGATATTGCGACAATTCGGATTTCCGCGTTGTCGCCACTCTCTCATAGCCGTTGAGTATATCTCACACGGCGATGATACAGCTTACCGACAATAAGCCCCTCCCGGATTCAAAGAGCGAACATGGGGAAGAAATCCGCCTAATCGCCGAACTAATCAAGCTTCTCTCGCGCTGGCACGTCGAACTCGGCGACAGATCACCAGTCCCGAAATCTGTCTACGGCCACAAGGACTCCAATACCGTCCCCAAGCGGCAGAGGGTTCGTAAATTCTATGACAACGACAATCAACCACAACCGCGTCGCACACCAGTAACACGCAAACCACACACAAAGGAGGTCGAGAATCGCAACACCAATCATCATCCTCAATGAGCACTTGGACCCAGACGACATTCGGCTTTTGTGCCGATTTGTCGCACTGTTGGACAAATGGGACCGAGAGGCCAAGATCACCAACAAGCATCGAAACCAAAACTGCGGTCAGAAAGCCGCCCAAAAGGAGAAAACTCATGGAAAGTCAAATCGTCGTCGATCTGCGCCTGGTAAAGGATCAGAAAGTCACTAAGGCTCTCGGATCGATTATCATCCCTACCGCCTATGGCGATCTCACAATTCTGAAGTTGCGTGTCATTCACCAAGATGGCAAGGAAGCGTGGGTTGCCTTACCCCAGATCGACTACAAAGACAAACAGACGGGCGATCCAAAGCACGCGAGAGTTCTTGAACTCAGCGCCCGACTCAACAAAGCCGTAAGCGAAACCGTGCTCGCGAAATACCGGGAGTTGTTGGGGTCGGCACTGCCCTTCTGATGGGCCGTCTCCCTTTCCCAACCTTTTTTCGAAGTCAGCCGGACTGTGCGGGCCGCCGCTGAATTGAATCCCGGCGGCAATCTGCTCGGTCCGGCTCTTGAAACCAAAATGGAGACAAAGAATGCAGGACGCTGGAAGTTTAGACTCCTCTTTTCTCGTCGGATTAAAGAATAACTGTAACAAGGTGTGCGGTGGATGGTCGGCCAGCACACAGATTGACAATGAGATAGGTGGTACGCGGAAGTATGTCCGCCTGCACTGTAAGCGCTGGAACTGTGCTAGGTGCGGACCTAAACGTGCCAAGCAAGTTCGCCACGCAATTATCCAGCGAGCCACCGAACTCGATCTTAGGCGTATGATGACATTGACTATCGGACATGGTGGCTGTACTGCGGAACAATCCACAACCTATATCCGCAATTGTTGGAAAAAGTTCCGGGTATACTTGCGGCGCAAGTTCGGTGAATCCATTCAGTATATTTGCATTACGGAATTTCAGAAGAATGGCTACGCTCACCTTCATATTCTGGTTGATAGATACATCCACTTCGAATGGATTCAAGATAATTGGCAGGCAGTTGGCGGTGGCTACCGGGTCCGTATTGAACCTGTTGACATCCATCGGATCGGACCCTATCTGTCGAAGTATCTGACCAAAGACCTGTTCCTCTCGCCAAATTACGGCAAGTATCGGCGTTTCACGACGTCGAAGGGACTCAAGTTGATTCCCAAACCGATCAAGGGCTTGTGGCAGATGCTAAAGACCGACCTGGATTACCTTTTCGATTCACTCGCAGGTCACAAGCTGGACGTAGTGTGCGACCAGGACGGGCGACTACAGGCGTTTGCGGTAGCCTTGCCGCTCGGATCGGGACCGTAGGTCGCAATTAGCTAACGAACAGTGTTTGCGCTTGGGATTGTGCTTGGAGTGTGCCAGGGTTGTGCTTGTGTGCCGCACGCAGGGCACACGGAATACTCGCTAAATGCCGCAAATCTCCGGCCCTCCTTTCGGGAGGGTCGCCGGACCGCGCACCGGCAGGTATTCCGGTAGGCGACCCGGTGTGTAGCCGGGAGTCGTCCCGAAGAGCGCCCCGGATCGAACCCAAGCCGCACCCAGGCCTAGACCGAGAAAAAGGCCGAAAAATGAGCTTGAAGGAAAGACCAAACAAGCTATATTTGTAGCAAACACAAACTGACTTTTCGGAGATCATCGTGCCGAGAACAAAAACCACCACAGACCGGGATCGTTTGATCCATATCCGCCTGAGTGACGACACTCATAGGCGGCTGAAAGTCCTGGTAGCCGAACAAGGGGGCACGATACAGGATATGGTAGCCAAGTTGATCGAGCAACGTCTGACAGCTTTGAAGGGGCCAAAGGCATAGGATGGCTCGCACAGCTAAAGCAACAAAACAGAAATCCAAAAACGGCGGCGCTAATCTGGGCTTTGAGGCCACGCTGTGGGCGGCGGCGGACAAAATGCGCAACAACATGGACGCCGCCGAGTACAAGCACGTCGTCCTGGGGCTGATCTTTCTCAAATACATATCGGACGCATTTGAGGAACGGTACAACCAACTCAAAGATGACCCACACTCCAACCCTGAAGACAAAGACGAATACACTTCGGAAAACGTCTTTTGGGTGCCGAAGGTAGCTCGCTGGGCGTTCTTGCAGGCAAATGCGAAGCAAAGCACTATCGGCAAGCTGATCGACGACGCGATGACCGCCATCGAGCGAGACAACCGGATTTTGAAAGGCGTCCTGTCCAAAGATTACAACCGGCCCCAGCTTGACAAACAGCGGCTAGGTGAATTGATCGACCTGATCGGCACTATAGGGCTTGGGGAGAAGGAGCATCGGTCAAAGGATGTTCTCGGCCGCGTGTACGAGTATTTCTTGTCACAGTTCGCCAGCGCCGAAGGCAAGAAAGGCGGGCAGTTCTATACACCCCGCTGTGTTGTGCGCGTGCTGGTAGAAATGCTGGCACCGTACAAAGGGCGTGTGTACGATCCTTGCTGTGGCTCCGGCGGCATGTTTGTGCAAAGCGAGAAGTTCGTCGAGTCACACGGTGGGCGCTTGGGCGATATTAGCATCTACGGCCAGGAGTCCAATCACACTACCTGGCGGCTCGCAAAGATGAACCTGGCAATTCGCGGGATCGATGCCAACTTGGGAAGTGAGAACGCCGACAGCTTTCACAAGGACCTGCACCCGGACCTAAAGGCCAACTTCGTGCTTGCCAATCCCCCATTCAACGACAGCGACTGGCGCGGCGACATGTTGCGGCAGGATGCACGCTGGAAATATGGCGTGCCACCGACCGGCAATGCCAACTTCGCCTGGGTTCAACACTTCATCCATCACTTAGCGCCGAACGGGTTGGCCGGATTTGTATTGTCCAACGGGAGTATGTCGAGCAATCAGTCGGGTGAAGGAGAAATCCGCAAGAAAATGATCGAAGCCGACCTGGTTGATTGTATGGTCGCCATGCCGGGGCAGTTGTTTTATTCAACGCCGATTCGAGTGTGTTTGTGGTTCCTCACACGCAACAAAGGGAACGGAAAGTTTCGTGATCGGCGTAAACAAACGCTCTTCATCGATGCCCGCAAACTTGGAACGCTGATTGATCGCGTTCATCGGGAATTAACTGACGAAGATATCG
>JBGOTX010000017.1:0-12542 GCA_041476705.1 Candidatus Zixiibacteriota bacterium | reverse complement strand
AATTTCGGCGTCGATCTCCGCGTGTGGAAAGCCAAAGACGGTCGCGGCCTCGTTACGCTTTCATCGGTCAACAGCTGGAACGCCATAGCCGGCGGCGACCGCCCCCGGTACTTGAATATCGGCGGCGCGGTGAAGTATTTCTTCCGGCCGTGAAACCACCATATTTTCGGAGATTGATTTGAACAAAGTCGCGATTTCGGCTCGTGCGTCTGCTTTTGCAGTTTTCCTATCGGTTGCGATGATGACGGGATTGTGTCTGTCCTGCAAGAGCAAGAAACCGACCGAGCCGACTTTTGCAATCAACGCGACTTCAAGTGCTCACGGTACAATCGTGCCGGCGGGAACGATCAGCGTCAATCAGGGAGCAGATCAGACGTTTACCATGACGGCGGATTCGGGGTACAACCTCGTAAATTTGCGGATCGACGGCGTTTACACGGGCGTTTCCTCCACCCATACATTTACGAATGTGACCGCCAATCACTCCATCTATGCCTCTTTCTCTCATGTCTACTCGATTGCGGCCACCGCCGGCGCGCATGGGACAATCACGCCTCAGGGAAACGTGAGCGTAACTGAAGGGGCTGGGCGGGCATTCGCCATCGCCCCGGATTTTGGATATCAGATTTCGGATGTTCTGGTAGACGGCGGGTCAGTGGGAGCGGCTAGTTCATATACCTTTACAAATGTCACAGCCAATCATTCCATCAGTGCCGTCTTCACTCTGATATTGGGAGTGTTGTCCGCGGACAGCGGCCTGTATTACCACGGGACGATGGGTAGTTCGGTTTTGTCGCCGCATTTGATTCTTAGTGCCACCGACTCGGGCGGCGTAAGCGTGAATCAGTGGATTCACCTCAGCTTGTTGAGCGGCGACGGAACTCTTGGGGCCGATTCGGTGCAGACGGATACTCAGGGTAAAGCTCATCCCTCGTATTCATTAAGCGGTTCCAAGGGACATGCGGTACTGCGGGCCACCCGGCCTCCAAAGGATACCCTCGACTTACTTCTTCGCGCCAACACCATGATCTGGGGCGACTCGGCGCAGGGAGAGTATATAAAGCTCGGAGATTTGTTTTCGGTGGTGAAAGGGTTTGACGGTCTACCGGAGCGGGTGGACTATGACCCGACCCCGGGTGTTTGGTACACGTACGCGGTTTACGAGGGAACCCGAGGGGTTGTGGTGGTGCTCGACGATCTCGATCAGGACAACAGCGCGTCCGATTGGGAACCAGTGCATGCGATCATTCTGGACTCGATTTATGCGGGCAAATTCGCCAATGGGATCGGTCTTGGCTCCACCGTTGGCGCAGTTGACACGGCGTTTGGGACGGCTGACACAGTTTTCTTTGATAATACCGCTCCGCCTCCGGCCTGGGTGTATGTATATCGTACCCGAGGAATTACGTTTTTTGCCGATCAGCAGACGCCTCGCCGCGTATTTGAAATTCACCTCTTCGGGCCGCAGATAACCCAGCCGATAGGGCGGAGGTATTCGACGCCGACCGGCCGGAACGCGCGATGAGTCGGAGCGTCGCCTAAACCTGCTTGTTGACACCGGTACTTACGACGGGATATATTAGTTAACTGTAGATGAATATGATAAGGAAGGGAAGATACGATGCGCAATTTCGCCGTGATGATTTCGATCGGGATGTTGGCTCTGTCGGCCATGGCCGCTGATCAAAAGGGGAACGCCCCCGGTACTTCGGGAGCGGTCGCCAAGCCCGCCGTGGTTGACAGCGTGGCGGCCAAGCGTCTGCCGATTCGCAACAAGGCCAACAAAATCGTGACGCTTGAAACGAATTTCGGCAAGATGGTGCTTGAATTGTTTCACGATGTCGCCCCGGCTCACGCCGACTCATTTGTGGCCCGCACCAATGCGGGATTCTACAACGGCACCATTTTTCATCGGGTGATCGACGGTTTCATGATTCAAGGCGGAGACCCGGAAGGGACCGGCCGCGGCGGGGCTGGGTATACGCTGAAAGCCGAGTTTAGCGACCTTCCCCATGTCGAGGGGACACTCTCGATGGCGCGCTCACCGGATGTCAATTCGGCCTCCAGTCAGTTCTTTGTTTGTCTGGCCAAGGCGCCTCATCTGGATCGCCAGTACACAATATTCGGCCAATTGCTGAAGGGGTACGATGTTCTCCACGCGATCGGCAGAGTGCCGACCGGCCAGTCCAGTCGGCCGCTCAAGGAGGTCGTGCTCGTGAAGGCCTATCTTTCCGATGCCGAGGGGAACGCGCCGGCGGGCCCCCCGTCTGGGAAGAAAGATTAGCGTTGCGCGTCTTTGCCGGTCATCGCTTTCCTAAATGGAACCTCTTCGGCGGGTGTCCGTTAATTCAGGTATGAAACCACGCCGACTTGTTGTCCTCGGTTCAACGGGTTCGATTGGACGTTCAACATTGGACGTCGTTGATCGGCACCCCGGGTCGTTTATCATTGTGGCTTTGGCGGCGCGGTCGACGGTCGATCTGCTGGTTGAACAGTACCGTAAATACCGGCCCAAATATCTGTGCCTGATCGACCCCTCGATGGAACAGCCGTTGCGCCAACAGCTCGGCCGTGAACCGGTCGAAATTCTGATTGGCGATGCGGATTTGATTCGTCTGACCTCTCTACCCGAAGTTGATATTGTTCTGAACGCCATAGTCGGCGCGGCAGGCCTGCGGGCATCGCTGGAAACGCTCAAGAACGGCAAGACGCTTGCGCTGGCCAACAAGGAGTCGCTGGTTGCAGGGGGGCCGTTGTTTGCGCCGCTATTGGCCGATGGAAAAGCGAAAATAATTCCAATTGATTCGGAACACTCCGCCATCTGGCAGGCGATGATGGCCGGCCGCAAAGAAGAAGTGCGCCGTCTCCTGCTGACCTCTTCGGGGGGGCCGTTCAGGACGCTCCCAATCGACAAATTCGATTCCATAACGGTTGATCAGGCGCTCAATCATCCGACGTGGAAGATGGGGCCGAAAATCACGATCGACTCCGCCACATTGGCCAACAAGGGACTGGAAGTGATCGAAGCGGTCACGCTGTTCGGAGTGTCGGCTGATTGTATTGAAGTCGTCATTCACCCGCAATCGATTGTCCATTCGATGGTCGAGTTCATCGACTCATCGGTCGTGGCCCAACTGTCGGCGCCGGATATGCGTTTGCCTATCACCTATGCGCTGTTCTGGCCGGAGAGGGTGGAGTCCGAATTCGGCCGAATTGATTGGTCGCGACCGCAAACGCTGAACTTTGAACCGCCCGATCTGCATCGCTTCCCCGCCCTGCAGATCGCCTTCGACGTTTCCCGAACCGGCGGCACAGCGCCGGCCGTGTTTAATGCCGCCAACGAAGTTGCGGTGGATGGATTCCTGAAGGGGTCTCTCCGGTTCACCGAGATTGCCGATATTATTCGGAGCGCTGTTGAATCGGTGTCGATTATCAGCCGCCCGGAGCTTGAGGACATTCTGAACGCCGACCGGATGGCCCGTCAACTGGCGCGGGAGCGCATGGAGAAGATTGCATGCTGACTACGGTCCTGTCATTCGTTTTTGTTCTCGGAATCCTGGTGTTCATACATGAGTTGGGACATTTTATTGTCGCCAAACGAGTGGGTATCAAAGTCCTCCGGTTTTCACTGGGATTTCCGCCGTACATTTATTCAAAAACGATCGGCGAGACGGCCTACTCAATCGGCCTGATTCCATTGGGCGGATTTGTCAAAATGGCGGGTGAAAACCCGGATGAACCAACCACCGGCGATCCGCGCGAGTTTACCTCCAAGCCGTTGATTCAGCGTACGGCCGTTATCTTCGCGGGACCTTTCATGAACTATGTGCTGGCCATCGCGCTGTTGGTCGGCATTCTGTATTTCAGCGGCCAGCCGATTTACGACAAAGAGAAGGTTCTCGTCGGGCAGGTCACCAAGGGGGCCCCGGCCGATTCGATCGGCCTGCAGGAGGGGGATTTCATCATCGCCATTGACGGTGAACGGATGATGGATTTCGATTCGCTTCGCACCCGGATCAACCGGCATGTGGCGGAGCCATTGATCCTGACCTGGGTGCGCGGAACCGACACGCTGACCGCCTCGATTCATACCCGACTGGACACCCTGACCAATATGGAAGGAAAGCAGGACACTGTAGGTGTCATCGGCTTTGGTACAAAACCAATAAGGTATGATCGATATTCGCTTTGGGAGGCAACCAGTCGCGGCTTTGTCACCACTCATGTGATTGTCTGGGAGACGGTAAAGTTTCTCAAGAATCTCGTATCGGGGCAGGTTTCCGCCAAACTATTGGGGGGACCGTTGTTTATTGCCCGTCAGTCGGGAAAGGAAGCCCGCAAAGGGGGAGCCAGTCTCTTTTTCTTCATGGCTCTACTGTCGGTAAATCTGGCGGTGCTGAATGTATTGCCCATTCCGATTCTTGACGGCGGTCATCTATTGTTCCTGGCGATTGAGGCCATCAAAGGATCGCCATTGTCGCAGAAAGCCCGCGTGGCGGCTATGCAGTTCGGGCTGGTGCTTTTGCTCGGACTGATTGTCTTTGTGACGTATAACGACGTGCTCCGGATAATCCGGGGTCAGTGAGCAAAATCGGCGCAGAACCAATCGGGTCAAAGAAACGTACAAGTGAAGAACGGAATGCAGAAAGGAACCCAGATGCCAGGACGATCGACCACAAAGGCAGGGAAGCCCTCGCCCGGTGCGGGAATGTGGGACAATCTGAAGCAGATACTTATCGCCGTGGTGCTGGCGCTGGTGATCAAGACATCGATTGTGGAGGCATACAAGATTCCGTCGTCTTCGATGGAGGACACTCTGCTTATCGGCGATTTTCTGCTGGCCAACAAGTTTGTCTACGGTTCCCGTCTGCCGCTGATCGGCCTACGGCTTCCAGCTATTCATGAGCCACGGCGCGGGGATATCGTGATTTTCACATGGCCGGGGGATGGCGTGACCAAATATATCAAGCGGTGCGTGGCTGTTCCCGGCGACACGCTCGAAGTCCGGGATACCCTGCTATTGGTGAACGGGGTGGCACAGCCGCGACCGCTCCACAGCAAGTTCATAGATTCCGATGCCGCGGGAACCCATAACACCAAACCCCGAATGGCCGATGGCCGCGACAGCCGCGATTTCTTCGGGCCATACGTCGTCCCGGCGAACAGTTACTTCATGATGGGAGACAACCGGGACAATTCGTATGATTCACGTTACTGGGGGCCGGTCGGCCGAGACGCGATTTTAGGCGAAGCCATGCTCGTGCATTGGTCATGGCATGAACCGGTCCCGGGCGATCCTGATTACAAGCAGTTGGCCTCGCCGGACGTGTCGGTCACCGACCCGTTGTCGGTACCGAGATTGTTCGTCTTCAATATCGTTCATTTCTTCGAGAAAGTTCGATGGGAAAGACTGTTTCACTTCATCAGTTGAGAATCTGACTCCAACCGCAGGCAATGCACATGAAATCCCTGGTACAATCGTTTATTCTGATGATCGCGGCGGGCGCAGTAGTGGCCGGACCCGCAGTCAAAATACCGAATGACACGTTTGATTTCGGAAAGGTTGTCCAGAATCAAACCACCACCCATTCCTTTTGGATCAAATCAACCGGCAGTGACACGCTCCGCATTGTCGAGGTGGAACCTGGTTGCGGATGTACGCAAATGCCACTCTTGGACTCGGTGCTCGGTCCCGGCGACAGCACCCGGCTGGATATTATTTTTGCGACCCGCTCCTTTGTGGGGCACGTGAACAAGCGGCCGTATATAGTGACCAACGCCCCGACGGGCAAAGCGGGGATGAGCATCTTTGCCGAGATTCTGACCGATCCCGAGTCCGCCACACCGGTGGTGATCAGGCCGCCAAAGCTCGATGTCTCCCAGTTTACCGCACAGCCCCGCCGACGCGCCACGTTTCAAGTCGTGAATAAATCCGCCGAGGACTTGGCCGTGCATCTGCAGGACACGGCGTACAAGAGCTTCGATGTGCAACTGCCAGCCACTATCAAGGCGGGCGCCACGGTCGAGGGCGCAATAATCGTTAAGAAGGACAAAGTGGCCTCGGCTTTCAAAGAATCTTTTACATTCGAGGTCGTGGGTAGCGATGCCCGCGATGTCTATACTCTGCCGATTGATCGGATGTACCACGTGAAAGATTCCGTCGCCGCTCCATCGGACCACCAATAGGCCGCCGTCGGTTCTGCAACCCGGCCTCGTTGGCGGTTGTTTTTGGTTTGCAAACCAGGTTGTCGGCTGTTTATTCCCTCCCATGTTTCAACTTACGGTGAATGGTCTCGGCAAGCGGTTTGGGGCGCGCAAAGTGTTCGCCAATGTGGCTTTTACGCTGTCGACGGGGGATTCAATTGCCTTGATAGGACGAAATGGTTCCGGCAAGACCACGTTGTTGATGGTGTTATTGGCCAGCCAGCATCCCAGCGCCGGAACGGTTGAATATTTGCAGGACGGAAAGAAGCTTGATGACGACGCCGTTCGCCTGCAATCATCGCTGGTGGGGCCGTATCTCAATATGTATGACCAATTGACGGCCGAGGAGAACCTGGTGTTTTTCGCGACGGTCGCCGGTCTGCAGGTCACCGGGAAACGGATAAACCAATTGCTCGAACGAGTTGGACTGGAAGGGCGCGGGAGCGATCTGGTGAGGGCGTATTCGTCGGGAATGAAACAGCGTCTCAAATATGCGGTCGCGCTCCTGAAAGACCCGGCCTATCTGTTTCTGGACGAGCCAAGTTCGAATCTGGACGAGGCGGGGAGGAAGATGGTTACCGAGGTCATTGATGAGTACCGCCGGAAGGCCATCATTGTGATCGCAACCAACGAACGAGAGGAGTACGGACTTGCCCGGGCAGTCTGCTCACTTTCTGACTAAGGCATACGCGGTCTACGCCAAGGACCTCAGGGTCGAACTGCGCACCAAGTACGCCCTGAATACGATCCTGATGTTCGGCGTAATCTCGCTGGTGGCGGTGTCATTTTCGCTCGGACAGGGGAACTTGGCCCCTCGCCTGTTGGCGGCGGTGTTCTGGATTATCATGTTCTTTGCGGCGATGGCGGGATTGGCGCACGTTTTTATCAGGGAGGAAGAAACGGGAACATCGCTGGCGCTCCGGCTGTCGGCTGATCCGGACGCCGTCTATCTCGGCAAGTTTGTATTCAATCTGACGCTTTTGGGTCTGATGGCGGCCATAATCACGCCGCTGTTCTTTGTGTTTACCGACGCGCCCTCGGAGCACTGGCCGATCTTTGCGCTGGTGCTGTTGCTGGGCGTATTTGCCCTCTGCGCCGGAACCACGCTGGTGGCGGCGATTGTATCGAAGGCCAGCGCAAAGGGTGCACTGTTCGCCGTGCTCAGCTTGCCCATCTTTCTCGTGCCCCTATGGTGGCTCATAGCCGCCTCGGACAAGGCGCTGAGCGGCGGCGGTCTGACCGCGATGTCCTCCGAGCTGATCGGACTGGTGTCCTATTGCGTCGTGATGGTCACGCTGTCGGTTATGCTTTTCAAAGTTGTCTGGCTGGAATGAGTCGGTCGGCCGTTTTTGTATTTCAGCACAAACCAAATCCTTATAATCCTTCACCCGAATTCCGCCGATAATCTCAGTATATGGCTCACCGATCTACATGGCTAACCGTGTTTCTCGGCGCGGTACTCATGGGCGTTGGATTCGTCTCCGGCGCTCCGGTTACCTTTGATCCCAATCGGGGTTTGGTCGAGGTCCAGGTCCAGATCGATGGCAGGGTGACCGGGAAGTTTGGGCTGGATACCGGCGCCGATCGGCTGTACATCGACCGGGAGTTTGCCAAGACCAACGGGTTGAGCTTTGCCGAGGGCGCCATTCCTCACGAGGTGGTTGGCATCGATGGCGCTGACCGTTCCACCTTTGTTTCCTTGCGGTCCCTGGCCATCGGTGACGACCGGATGTACAATCTCAGCGCGGTTGCGATTGATCTCAATCGACTGACCAAAGGTCAGACCGGCGATCACCCCGACGGGCTCATCGGGTTCGACATTCTGCGAACATTTTACCTGACCATCGATTATCCCGGCCGATCGGCCGACTTGTATGTGGCCGAGCCGCGCTTTCTCTCCGGTCGCGATTATCTCACCGTGCCGTTTCGACTGTGCAAGCACCTGATCATTGTCGATGCGACTATCGATGGCAAAGTGACCCGGCCGATGATTCTGGATTATTGCGCCTCATCAACAGTGCTGTCCACAAAATTGGCTAATGAACTTGGACTGACTCCCCGGCCCGATGGCTCTGTCACGCTGTCGTCGGTCACGCTGGGCGGGGTGGTGTCTCAGAACGACGTTTCGGCGGTGGTCACGGACCTCGAGTCATACCGCAAGAGCTTCCGCGATGCGGATTTTGAGGGGATCATCGGCAATTCGTTTCTCTGGCGGCACAAAGTCACGATCGATTACAAACGCCTGCGAGTCTATTTCCACACCGCTTCCTGACATCTCAATCTTCGTGCCTTTGCTCTTGCGGGGCATGTGTCTCCGCAGTACCATTACCGCATACAAAGGAGCACGCGTGAAGTATACCTGCTATGTTGCCAGTGGACCGGACCTCAATGTCGACAGCGTCGTTTTCTTCGCCCGGCAGGGTGAGCAGATCATCGACCCTGAGCTCAAACGGATCGACAAGTTGACCGGAGGCGCGGTGAATATGCTGTTTCAATCCGGAGAATTTACCGGCAAAGACGGCGAAATTGCGGTTATCGTGCACCCGAAAGGATTTCGGGCAAAACGATTAATTATCGCCGGTGTCGGCGAAAAGAAGAAACTGTCGGCCGAAAGCGTTCGGCGCGCGATGGGGCACCTGTCGCGGCACAAGGCAATTAGCTCCTCAAAGAAGGTTGCGGTCGTCTTGGACGGCTTTGACACGCCGGTCTATGCTCAGGCCGCGATCGAGGGGCACATGCTCGGCGCATATAAATTGCTCGATTACAAATCCGGCGAAGGAAAGAAAGACCCAAGCAAACTCGAAGATCTTGGTTTTGTCGTCTCCAAACGTGCGTCGCTGGCCAGAGTGGCCAAATCGATCGAACGCGGGCAGATCATCGCCGAGGGGCAGTTGCTGGTCAGGCGGCTGTCGGCGACCCCCTCAAACGATCTCACGCCGCGTCTCTACGCCGACAAGATTCAGAAGTGGTCGCGGGAGCGCGGAGTATCGTGCCAGGTAATGGATGAAAAAGCAATAGCGAAGGAAAGAATGGGTGGGTTGCTGGGCGTTGCCAAAGGATCGGCCGAGCCGCCACGCTTTGTCGTGCTGAAATATCATAAGGGGCCGGCACGGCAAAAACCGGTAGTGTTGGTGGGCAAGGGAGTGACATTCGACTCGGGCGGGATATCGCTGAAACCGGCCGAGAATATGCACGAAATGAAACATGACATGACCGGTTCGGCGGTGATGCTGGCCACCATGCTCACGGCCGCGCGTCTCAAACTGCCGCTGTATTTGGTGGCGCTCATGCCCATAACCGAAAATATGCCGTCCGGAACCGCCACCCGGCCGGGGGACATTCTGCACATGCGAAGCGGCAAGACAGTCGAGGTTATCAACACCGACGCCGAAGGGCGACTGATTCTGGCCGATGCGCTTGATTATGCCAAGACATTTGATCCTCAGGCCGTGATCGACATCGCCACTCTGACCGGCGCCGCACTCTTCATCCTCGGGTACGCCGGGGCGCCCATATTGGGTAACAATGAGAAATTGGTGAAACGAGCCGAGGCGGCCGCCAAAGCGACGAGCGAGCGAGTCTGGCATATGCCTATCTGGGATGACCATCGCGAACAAATGAAATCTTCGATTGCCGATCTGGTGAACTCGGGCGGACGTCCGGCCGGCACCATTGCCGCATCGGCCTTTTTGGAGAATTTTATCGGCGACTGGCCCTGGCTTCATATTGATATCGCCTGGATGGATATGGAGTATTCGGGCAAACCGTATACGCCGAAGGGAGCGACTGGCTACGGGGTCCGTCTGTTGACCGAGATGCTCTCAAACTGGAAAAAGCTTTGAGCCAACCGAGCGTAATCAGGCAAAAAAAAGCCGCCGGAGTTGTATCTCGGCGGCTTTTTCAATTCCGGTGTACAGTCTACTTTCGCGGTGCCTTTGACCAGCTTGGGCCCATATCGGTACCCGGACCGCTGATTCGCTTGCCGCCGTTGCCGGTGATATCGCAAATCCAGATGGATCCATCAGTCGTACCGAAAGTCAGCCACTTTGAATCGGGGGAGAAGGAGGGCTGATAGGTCGACAAGTTGACGCTGACGGGGGGAGCGAATACAAGATATTGTTCTTTGAAATCAGGCGTCGCGATGTACAGGCCGCCATCGGCGAGGCTGTTATCAATGAAGGCAATCCACTTTCCATCCGGCGACCAAGCCGGGCCTGTCCCTTTAGGTACCCGTTGGCAAAGCCCCGCGATTGAGTCGACCCGAGCCATGAAATTCGCTTTGGGCAGAACGGCGATACCGGCCGGGTTAATCGTGGTTCCCTCCGCCTGCCGTTGCGGCAGGAACAAAACGAACGCGACTTCGCCTTTTGCGTTCATTGAAGGCGCCTGCATCCACGCAGAAGCATGTTGCCAATCTTTGCGGAGAATATCAAACGTTCCACCATCATCATCCATCGTACAAATCTGATAGTTTGGACTGGGCGAATTCACCAGATTGGCATTGAGGTCCTTGGTAAACACGATCTGGCTATTGTCTGCCGCCCACTCAGGGTCTTTCGAGCCGAGGTCTGTCGTCAATCTGCGCCACCACGACGTGTTGTTTTTCTCGGCGGAATCAAGATAGGCGATAAAGATATCATAAACTTTGTGGTACCCCCCTTCGCCTCCGGGCAACTGATTGGTCACGGTTCCCGACCAGGTGAATGCAATTCTTCGGCCATCCGGCGCCCAGCTCAGGCGTCCGTCCGCCCCCAGGACTTTGCCATCGGGAGTTCTTGATTGAACTCGCGTGACGACTCGCTGGTTCGCCCCGGTGACATCCATCACCCAGACGTCCTTGTCGCGGATGAAAGCGATCTTTCCGGTCGCCGGACCAATGGCCCCCGCTTTGGCGGTCGGCATTTTGGGTGTTGCGGCGAAAGTTGTGCCGGATAACAAAAGACCGGCGGCCAGTACAACCGCCGGGCTGATTTTGAGGAATCGTTGTGTCAAGCTCATCACTCCAGTCATTCGGTTGCAAATCAGTGCCAAGATACGCTTCGGTCCCCGGCTGTCAACCGAAATGAGCCGCCGAGATCACCACCACGTAAAGTACTTTTTCAACTCTATTTTTCCACGTAATCCAGACAGGCCGAGTACTACGCGACTGCCGGGCGTGTCGCCATACGTGGCAACGACTTCTTCATTCGCTGTATTATACCAGGCAATCTTCTTAAAGTTCAGGTACAGATAGTTCATGTCTGCGCCAAGAGAGAGTCCCCAGAACTTGAGCGGATAGTCGCCGCCCAGGCCTATGGTGAAACCGGCAGAGTTGCCCGAGAGCTGGGCGTTGACGCCGGCCGGGGTACTGGTAGACAGATTGAGATTCTGGTACTGTTCCCACAAGTCCCAGGTGGCGTGGTAGTATCCGACCGTGCCGGTAACTCTGATAGACGGTTTGCCGACATTGGCGCCGACCGATGGTCCATTGAACAGGAAATACTGCAGACCAGTAGTGACACCCAATACCGAAATTTTAGACGACGGGTTGGTGACCGAAGTCACCGCCGCGGCCGGTGGCGCGTAGGCAAACGTGCCATTCAAAGTCTGGCCGAGTTTCAACCAGTATTCGCCGCCGACTGTCCACGCCATGCGCTTTTGGACCATAATGCCGAAATCGGCGCCGATGCTACGACCGGTGTTCAGCCACTTGAAGCCGCCGTTGGCCATGTACGTGTTCTGATACAGGGTGAATTTGTTGTAATCATTATCGCGATTAAATCGGTTTATCGTGAAGTTGGTGGAAAACCAGCTGGTTTTCAACTTGTGGTTCTTCTCGATCTTCTTCGTGTACCGATTGACGATGTCCTGTTCGGTTTCTCCCGCCTGAACGGTGGTGAGGCCGGCCAGCCCGAACACGAGCGCTACTGCAATCCAGTTGGTTCGCATCTGTCCTCCCGAATGTTCTGATTACTTATCTCTTCTGATTGTGTATCGGTGGCGGCGAGCAATTTCTTGACGGCTAACGGATGAACTTCGGGCTTACCAGAAAAAAAGGCGGATGATTGCTCACCCGCCTGAATCAACTGTATGAAAATTGATCAATCAGCGGTCGTGCTGTAATCCATACCGGCCAATTGTCGGTACAGGTTCCAGCGGCGGTCGCAGTCCTTCTGCGCCTCGGTGACCAGAAACTTGGCCCGTTCGGGGTCTTTGGCCAGAAGCGTCCGATACCGGTTCTCGGTATAGGCGTACTGCGCAAACGGGATCGTGGGTTCTTTACTGTCCAGTTGAAGGGGATTCTTCCCTTGCCGAATGAGGTCGGGGTTGTATCGGTATAACAGCCAATGACCGCTCTT
>JBGOTX010000016.1:0-12549 GCA_041476705.1 Candidatus Zixiibacteriota bacterium | reverse complement strand
GAACTGCCCCAGCGCGTAGTACACCCCAAAACCCATGAAAATCATGAGGCGGGTAAGCAGGTAGATGACATCCACCCGCGGCAGGAGCGTCTTATTGCGGTCTAGAAACAGCTTCATAAACAAAGGCCGGGCTTTTCGATAATTATCGGCCAAAAACCGGCTTTATTTATTGCGCCGAAAGCGCTTAGGCAGATGTCGCCGTCTGGGTCTTTTGTTGAGCGGCCAGGAAATGTTTGACCGACAGCCAGAGCACCCCAACCGCCAACCCCAACAAGAGAATGTCGGTCGAGGCCAAGAGCGTATTCCCCTTTGGGATATAGTTGGTGATCAGCGTATAGATGAGGGCCACAATAGTAGTGACGATCATGGCCACCGCGGGAATCATCGTGTACCAAACACGCCGCCCCGCCCGGTGTAACCACACCGACACCGCGATCAGCGCCAGAGCGGCCAGCAGTTGATTGGTCGAACCGAACAGCGGCCAGATCGCCTTGTAACTGTCTTTCATCGCCAGAGTCAACATCAGGCCGACCGCCAGAATCGAGTTGAACCAGTACTGCTTGAATATCGCCGGCGGCGTGGCGAAGATCGTGTCCCACAGTTCCTGCAAGAGGTATCGATTGAGCCGCACGGCCGTATCGAGCGTGGTGATGAGAAACCCTTCGACCACCAAGATCCCCATCACTGCGCCAAACGCCACCGACATCCCAAAGGTGTTGTGCATCAGGTGTCCCATAGCAAGCGCGAAGGCGAGGATCGGGTTGCCGGCGCCCTCGGCCGGCCAGACAATATTCATATAATCGCCATAGCTGAGCGCCGATCCGACCGTCACAATCACCAGCACGGCCAGCAGTCCTTCGGTGAGCATACCGCCGTATCCAATCGCCTTGGCCTGTTGTTCTTTGGCCAACTGCTTGGAAGACGTGCCGCCGGAGACGAGACAGTGAAATCCGGAAATAGCGCCGCATGCAATTGTGATAAATAAAAACGGCCAGATCGGCCCTCCTGCTTTGGCCGCTCCCTCGGCCACGCTTGCCACCGGATAGACCACCTGCGCCCCTTGAAGGCCGGCCACCACCAACCCGATAGCCATCGCGGCCATACCGGCATAGAGAATCTGGACGTTCACAAAATCACGCGGCTGAATGATCCACCAGACGGGAAGCTGACAGGCCACCAGCGTGTAGATCGCGAGAATGACTTTCCAGAGCGACGGGTCCATGGTCACCGGATAGAGAAAGCCGAGCCAGATCGACACCGCACATACCACCGAAGCCACGATATACGCCAGCCAGGTCTTCATATGTCGCCTGAGAAACAGATACCCCAGCAGGGGCGCAATGATCGTAACCACGATCACCGACATCGAGGCGATTCCGCCGATGACGCCGGTGGTCTGGCCGTTTACGATCTGGGTGCGAAGAAGTGTTTGTGATGGCTCCAATCCGAGCGAAGTGAGCGGATACAGCGACGTAAGCGAAATGGCGGTCAGCGACAGATATGCGCCGGTCACCAGCACGATAAGAATGATCGTAAATGAGATGAAGAGCACAAATCCGGTGTTCCCCATCGATTTGCGCGCAATCTCGGCCATCGAACAGCCGCGTTCGCGAAGCGAAGCATAGAGCGACACGAAATCGTGCACCGCACCGAAGAAAATTGCGCCAAATACGACCCACAGCCAGGCCGGTCCGACTCCGAACAAAATGCCGAGCGTTGGGCCGACGATCGGTCCCGCGCCGGCGATGGTGGAATAGTGGTGTGCAAACAGGACCGAGGGGCGGGTGGGAACATAGTCGCGGCCATCCTGCAGTTCGGTCGCGGGGGTCGGCCGGTTTGGGGTTACCCCGATCGACTTCTCGATAAACCGACCGTACAGGCGATACGCCAGGATGAAACACAACAGCGCGGCGACAAGGTAGACAAGAACGTTCATGCGAAGTCCTCACCAATAACTGAACTCGACCTCAAATTTCATTTCTGTGATCTATTAATCGAAGATCAGTGTTCTTCGCAAGTATTTTACCATGCCGTCAATTTTGTGGTGTGCCGGAATATCCGGTGGATTAGACTAAAGACGCCCAGCGCAAAGAGCATGACGCCGAGTGACAGCCGCATGTACTGGGCCCAGTCCTCGCGGGCGTACAGCAACGATTGGCGCGGATTGTCGGGATTGTAATGTACCGTCACCGTATCGCCCAACGCATACTCGGCCGTCAATTTCTCCGACTCATCAAGCCGAATCCGCCGGTTTCCGAAACTTGGGATGCCCAGCGAACTTGAATCGATGAACTCGCTATCTCCCACCCGGTACTTGTACACAATAAGTGGTCTGATCGCACGACTTCCGATAATTTCCGACTTAACAACCGTCCCGGTTGCGGTCGGCCAGTGCTTGATGCTCCGCGCCCTCAGGATGTCACCCATGTTCCAGAAAACGAGCCAGGCGCCTCCGACCGCAAAGATCATCGCAATCCCAATCAGCCATTTTGAATCCATCAACCGACGGCGGCGAGTCGCCAATCCGGTCACGACACTTCCCACAAACGCGACAACAAGAATGATTATGGCCAGCGACATCGTTTCGACAGGTGCCTTTCAGGGGCAACATATCCCCCGGACAACGATAATTGAAACAGTTTTTTAGGTTGTTTTTCTCTCTGTCCCACTGCAACTTAGACTGTATTCGGGCGTATGGAAAAGAAGGATGATGGCCCATGATTCCCGTACCACATAGTCGTCGACATACTGCCGTTCTGATTGCCATCCTGGCTTGTCTGGTGTGGCTGAACGCTTCTGTGTATGGGTCGACCTATCAGGGCGGGAAAAATGTTGTCATTTCCAATCTGCACGTTATCGACGACGATCTGTATGTTTACACCAGCACGTTGACGGTCGAAGGAACCATCAACGGCGACCTGTCGGCCTTTGCGTACGATGCCCGCATCCAGGGTCAGGTAACCAAAGCCATCAATGTAATCGCCCGCTCAGTGTCACATACCGGACGATGCGAAGGCACCTTTCGGTCGGTTGCGAAGCTCCTGGCGATCGATGGCACGGTTGGCGGATCGGCCACCGCTCTGGGCTGGGTAATCAACTTGAATAAGGGAGCGGTGATTGAGCGCGATTTCTGGGCCTTGGGCCAGACAATCGATATCGACGGAATTATTAAGGGCAAAGTTCTGGCGAGAGGGCAGGACATCAGTATCACTGGCCAGATTGCGGGAGATGTGGACCTTCACTGTGAAAATCTGTGTATCAGACCTCCGGCCGTGATCAGCGGGAATCTCACCTATTACTCTGATAATCCAGCCGTCATCGATTCAGCGGGGGTGACGATTACGGGCACGATCAAGCAGGAAAAGCCGAAAGCGAAGGACACCGGCGCCGGGTCGGCCTTGGCCCGGACGGTGGCTCTGCATATCTCCGGCCTGTGTGCCGCGTTTCTGCTCGGGATGATCCTAGTACGACTGTTCCGGCCGTATGCCGAGGCCTCATACCATCAGTTGACCACCCGCTTCACTATGAGTTTGGCGGCGGGTCTGTTGCTCTTGGGCGTGATTGCGCTGAGCGTTATCGTCCTCGGAATGACCCTTCTTTCGGGCATCGTGGGGCAAATTCTGATCTCTTCGGGAAATGCCGGCGCGGTTTTTGGTGCGGTTCTGTTGGTATTTGCCATTTTGATGCTACCGATTTCGAGTTTCTTTGCGCTCTCGGGAGCGATTTGCTTCTACTCCGGTCGGATCATCGTCGCGCTCTTCCTGGGCGCATTCATCATGCGGCAGTTCCGGTCCGGTCAATACTTTCCGGGGTTCGCGGCCATGTTTGTCGGTTTGCTGGCGTTGAGCTTGAGTTTCATGATTCCGATCGTCGGGATTCTGGTGTACTTGCTGGTCGCGGCCATCGGCGCCGGAGCCATTCTGCTCGGCGTACGGCATTGTCGACAGGGAATGGGCCAGCCGGAAGCCCCAGCGACTTCGCCGACCAATCAGTAGCCGCCTGTCCAAAACAAACTCAGCGTGGCACTCCGTACATGAGATGCCACGCCGATAGATCGCTCATAGGGGGCTGTAGGCCGACAGAGAAAACCGAGTTGGATCGAGCGTTTACCGCTTTTCGACCAGAAACGCCCAACCGTCGGGGAAACTGACTTTCAGCGGAATGCCCGTCTTGAGGTCTTTGGCCGTCGTTTTGATCGGCTCGGCGGTCTCGCCGGCGAACATGTCGGTCAGTTTGATAGTCGCCGCGTTGAATCCCGCCTGCTTGAGATCGGCCTGTATGATGATCTCTTTGTGACGCGCCTCCATGCCATCGGACAATTCGCCGGGCGGTGGCACGACCACAAACAACACGCCCTTTTTGTCGCCGCTGTAGAAACTCAGGTCCACCGAAGGATCGGAACACTTGAGCCACGAAGTGATCTTTTCGCCTTCCAACAACGATTCGACAAAGGCCAGCTTGCGATGATCGCCGCCTGAGGCGATATCAAAGCTGAAAAAGTAGAAATTCCCCTTGAATCGCGTCGAGCAGACGCCGACGATCTTCTGATCCGCTTTGGCGATTTTTTTCACTTTGCCGTCATCAGTTGTTTTGATGGCCGCATAGGTGTAGCTGGTGACGGTGCCGCTCTTGGTTTCGATTTCGGCGATACCGTAGTCGGTCGTGGTTTTGATACGGAAATGATTCGAGAGGACCGCGCACGGCTTGAATTCTTCATCATACTTGGGCATGTGTCCGACCATCACGATCGTAACCCCGGCTTTAGCCAGCTCCACCAGCGCTTCCTGATCGCGCTCGGACATCACTTCGGCCGAGGGCACGAACAGGAGCTTGTATTGCTTCATCGATTCCCAATCGCGATTCTCACGAATTCCATAGGCCAATTTAAGGCGCATCAGGTCCCGGCAGAATCCGACCGTAGTGTCATCCAGCAGTCGAGGCACATAGGTAAACTCCTCTTTGGAAGTCACCAGGCGCAACCAGGACAGGAAGCGATTGCCCAGAATGGCAATCTTCGGCGAGAACTCCATTTCCTCAAAGCCCGTGGTCGAAGCGGCGGTGGTAAAATTCCTGACGACATCGAATCCCTCGGCCACTGTACCGTCGTGATGAAGCGGCGCGCCGCACCAGTGATCCCGGTCAACAAACATGTAATGGTTAAGCCCTTTGAATCCTGCCGATGATGCCGCCGCAATGTAGAAGCGGCGCGTGGCTTCGCCGACCGGCGACAGCTTGGCCTCCCGCTCCGGGTCGGTGGCCGCCCGACCTGATGTGAAACTACTCGCGAACGCAAAACCATATTCCGCCCTCAGGAAGCGGGCCTTATTGACGAGATCAAAGTAGCTCCCCTCGGGAAAAACATTGGCGCCCAAAAACGGCGAGCGATCCTCCGGCACCAGATTGAATGCCGGCAAAAGGTCGCCCGATTTGAAATACAGCGACCGGAACAAGAGCGGCTCAACCGTGTAGGCCGTAAAAACATCCTCGACCGTCTCCAGATAGGCATTGAGCAGGTATTGACGGAATTTGATCCAGTCGATTACCTTGGGGTACTCTTCCAGTTTCAGGTCATCGAATTTTCTCGGCGGTTCGACCGACTCAAAGCGATCATTCTTTTCTTTGTACCGGGTGTTCAGCTTCTTGATGTCTTCGTACAGGCCCGAGAGGAACTCGGGATAATACCGCGACACGATATCGGGATTGTAGTCGGCGCTTCCGGGATTCAGCAGGCGGGCGAACGAAGTTTCATGATCCAGCTCCACCATAAAAATCGGGCCGCGCGGATGAATATAATTCTTGGTGATCTCAATGAATGAGCGGAAATAGTTCTTCAGATGAAACTGGAAATTACTGTGCAGGAAACTCGGCAGATACCCGCCGTCGACACCGTAGGTATCAGGAATTTTCACCTCTTGACCGGCGGAATCACGAGCCCGGATCTTGATGTCGTTAAACAGATACTTGGGCAGGCCGCCATACGGCAGTTGTCCGGCCACCCATGGGCCGGGGCGCAATATCACTTTGAAGCTGAATTCTCGGGCCAGCTCCAGAAAGACAACCAGGTCCTTGCGCGGGTCATCGTACCCGTTGAAATCTATATGCTTGGAACTGTCCTGATGAATTCCCCACGGAACGGCCGACGTAATAATTCGAAAGCCGGCCCGCTTGATCCGTTCAAAACAGATGGACCAGTATTTCTTGTCGATTCGAAAATAATGGAGTTCGGCCGAGTACGCGTGATACGTTTCTTTGCCGATCGAAAACTTGTTACCAATAATACCGAGCATATAATCCTTTACGAGACAATGACTTAACTATTTATTCACGACTGGATTGAACTTAACCATACCACATCACTCATAGAATGTCAACAGAAATCGCGTAACCGATTGTCCACCAATGGCATGACTAGCAAACAACGTCAGGCCGGCCGGTTTTCTCCGAAAAAAAACCCCCGGAAATTCCGGGGGCTATAAAATCTACTCAGCAATCTGCTACTTCAGAAGCAACATCTTCTTAGTGGAAACGAAACCATCGGCTTCGAGTCTATAGAAATAAGTGCCCGATGAAACTTTCACGCCCGACTGGCTGGTGCCGTCCCATGTGGCCCTGTACTCGCCGGCAGGTTGCTCGCCATCGAACAGGGTCGAAACCTTCTGGCCGAGCACATTAAAGATCGTCAATTTGACATTCGATTTCTTCGGCAGGTCAAATCTGATCGTCGTGGTCGGGTTGAACGGGTTGGGATAGTTCTGCGCCAACTCAAACTTGTCCGGCAACTTTCCACCATCCACCTCGCGGACATCCGACGGCGCCGGATTCGCAACCCTGAAACAGTGTGGTCCGCTCCAGGCCGGGAAGGTGTTGTAAGTCGGCGTGTAATAAATGACCGGCCACTTCCAAGCGCCGGTCGGCGGGTAGCTGTGCGACGAGTCTATGCAGATGATCTTGCCCGTATCTGCCAACGTGGTGAGAATCGTGAGATTAAAGAAGACACCGGAGTCCTTCACCGGCATACCAGGGAAAGTGGAGGGGCCGATGGCACCGCTGAACATGACGGTATCGACGCCTGAGCCGTCAGCTCCCCACATATTGAACTTAAACACCAAGTCATACATTTCCTTGTGAATAAAGCCCACCGTGTCAACCCAGATACCCGGCATGGTGGCCGCGGCGGCGGTCATCTTGATGTTTCCGCCGTTACCAGTGGCGTGCGCCCAGGTAGCGGTACCGGAGCCGCGGGAAGTGCCGGCCATCGTAGTATCGCTGTAGATGAGGAACGCGTTGGATAGGGCGTAGCTGGTGGTATCGCGGTTACCGTACATGATGGGGAATGTCACCACCACGCCGGCCTTAATGCTGTCGGTACCGACCTGGGGAGTAACCGTGCCCAGTCTGATGAACGTATCCCCCGGGGCTTGCGCAAAGGCAGACCCAAAGGAAAGAAGCAAGAGTATCGCGAGGCAAAATGAAACCCGTTTCATTTTAGTCTCCTGGTTCGTTAACATGTGTAATTCCTTTAAAATTTCTTTGTCCTTGATCTTATAACATCTGAACCCGGCATTTGTTGCCTCCAATCTCAGCGCGGCGACGGATTAATCGTCTTGGTACATCAGACCGGCAGTGGCGCCGCGACCAGCATGGTCACCCGGGCAACCTACACTCTAATAGTAATTGACTTCTCTCCACCTCCAGACCAGTGGCGGTACTGCCGCCGGTTGTCTCACTCCCAATATGGCAGTGGGAAAAGATACATCAAAATGGCCATTGAGTCAATATAAAATTGCCTCTTGGGTCGGCCTGCACAAGCCGCCAACCCATAATCATAACACGGGTTATGAGTTTTCCCTAAACGAAAGTGGCCACCCCGTTTCGGGGTGGCCACCAATTTCTCAGATCAGGTCAACAGACCCGAGCTGATAGAAGCATCATTGCGGACAAGGTTTAGTCGCAGGGAAGGGCGCGACATACAGGTAGTTGACCAGCGCGATCAGGTCGGAGATGTCGACCAGATTGTCAACATCGCCATCGATATTGCACGCCAGCAAGCAGAACGGCTGGGTGAACGGTGCAACATACAAGTAGTTGACCAGCGCGATCAGGTCGGAGATGTCAACAAGCTTGTCCACATCGTTGTCGACGTTGCCTGTTAGTCCATCAGCGGAAGTAGCGGTGCAACAATTCCCCGTCGGACAGTGACGAATGTTGCCTAGATACCACTTCTTGGCTTTGTCCACGCCCGCCTTCAACGCCGTCGTGTCGCCACTCTTCACCGACACCAGCGCCGTGTAGGCCGTCAACGTGTCCAAGCTCGGAATATCGTGCTTGTACGTCACCACCATGTGCAAGTCTTTCCCCTGGAACGGGGCCGCGCTCAGACCACTGAGAGCCGACATCTGATTCCAGAAGTAGGCGCCTTCCCTGGTGTTCGAAATCGTGTCATACTTGAACAGGGTGTCGTTCAGCATGGTGTAGGCGCCGTAGAACCCAACGTCGTTGAAGCACGTATCCGCCAAATGTTGGGCCGGCGTGTACATACCGAGGAAGGCGATAGCACCGTACCGGTTGTTGTGCCGTTGGCAAAGCAACAACGAGGTCGACGTATCCGATCCTTGTTCGTACACGATGCTCTTTGACACCAGCACTTTTCCCGAATCCTTGTTCCCGGGCAACGACGGGATATCCCAGTCCACCACTTCGCCCAGCGTCACGTTGGTTTTCGCGCCGCCAATACCGAAGAACTGTGACTTCTGGATGACCACGTTGCAGGTGTCGGTGCCCACTGTCGGGGCATAGTACGTGCGGCGAACGCCGATGGTCGTATCCTTGTTTACGAACGTGCCGGAGTAGAACCCGTCGAACTTGGTGTCGGTGATCGTCCCGGCCCCGGTTCCCTGCGCAAACGGCTTGAACGCCTGCTCGGTGACGAATGTCCCCTGGAACAGGGCGCTACTGTAAATGTACGTCGTCCCGCTCTTGCGGATCACGATCGGACCGCCGTCGTATGCATAAACCGACGATCCTCCCGTGGTGACACACTCGCCGCCGCCCGGGCCGGTATAGTCCATGTTCACCGAGCCGGCTCCGAGGCGCCCAATGTCGCCGTTGTTCGACACGATCAAACGTGTGCACCCGGTCGACACGGTGTCCCACTTCAGATCAACCAGCGTGTCGGCCACCAGGAAATTGGTGATCTTGATGGTCAGCGTGTCCTTGGGCGCGCCGACATTTGTCTTCATGCCGATTTCGCCGCTCAGCGCCACAATTGTACCCGGCGAATTTATGATACCGGCCTTGTTGACGATGATTCCGAAGGTACCCGTGTTGGAGATCCCTGCGTTAACAGTCAGCGATGGAGCCGTTACAGCAAGCCAATCAATACCGGTCTGAGTGGTCTTCGTGAATCCAATGAAGCTCACGTTCAATTGGGCGTTGCCATCGTTGGTGACCGTCACGATCGTCGTATCCGGCTTCCCGTGATGAGTCCAATCCTTCGCGGCATACCCTAAAGCTATGGGCGTGTAGGCAATCGCCGGAGCCGAGATCGGAGCTACGCAGGCCAAACGCATCCACTTGAGAGGATTGTTGGTCCATATGCCCTGCGGAGCAACAGAGGGTATCTCTAACACCTTCTGACCGGGATAGTGATCCTCTTCATAGAAGAGGTGCAAGTACCAGGTGTCCGTGTAGGGGCCGGGACCCGGGTTGACGCCGGTGTCCGGCCAGATGCCCGCAACTGGTCCACCGTCATTGAGGGCGGCGACATTCATGCCATAGCGGGACATGCTGGGTTTCACATCGCTCAGGCAGACGCCGTTACCCGTCGCCGAATCGCACTTCGGAGTCGGGGTGTTGGTCAGGTCACGCCATTTATCCCACAACAGGCCATCGAGGTCTGACGAGACCGACATATAGAGTTCGCCGTTTCCATAGAATCCGCGACTGAATACGCCGCCCGAGGCGCAGTCAGTCAACAACGGCGGGTTGGCGTCCGGGTTATTGGTCATCTCCCAAACGACGTACAAATGCCCGTTACATTCGGAGATACAGTACATGCCGGTCGACAGCATATTGTAGCCGCCCCATCCGCACAAGGTGCCGCCCGGACCGACGAAGGCAGTGTCCCATTCCGCGTTATAGATACGGCTGATGGCGTTGGTCGTATTACTCCAGTGCAGGACACTTGAACCGGTTTGCAGGTAACCCCAATTGCCACCCCAGAGCGTAGAACCCGGAAGGGTGGCATACGGATCTTTCCCCACCGGAATTCCGGCAAACACGATATGTAATTTACCGTTTGTATCGTACAGACCTTTGGCCTCCACCCACGGCGTGTAGGACGGGCCGGTCACGCGATTGTAGGGCGTGATATTGACTTTAGGATTCCAGGTCGCGCCCTTATCAGTGGATTCGCGGTAGTAGACCGCCAAATCACTGGCATTATCATGGGAAATACCTATCGCCGTGTATTTGAGATACACCACTGCCACATTGGGCGACATGCGAGAGGCACAGAGCCCCGCCATGCGATCGACCGTATCCAGAGTTGTCGGGCCGACCCAGCTGGCCGCGGAGCTGAAAGTCAGCTTGCGGAAGTACTGCAATGTCACGACGGAGCAAGTGGGACACCCTTGACTTGTCAGAGGGACCGACTGCCCACCTTGCTGGCCGACCAGGTGAGTAATCGTGTCGGATCCGTTTTCCTGCAGTTCAATCATAATTTGGTACAGCCGGGCGGTACTCGGATTGTAATTCAACATCCCGGTTTTGTACTGGGAGGAGTCAATAACCGACATGCCAAAACTGCATGAAAAAGCGGTCGACGGCTGGTAAAAGGTCACGTTGTCATTCAGCGTGCCGGCGCCGAAGGTCGTCTGGTGACCAGCCATAACAACTCGGCCGTTGCTCCTGACATCGAGGTTCGGATACAGCCCCACGTCTGTGCCGAGCTGAAGTTCGCAACCGGCTCCCTGACCGCGCGGCCAATCGCCGGCCGTTGGGTTGTAAACGTTGTACCCAAACTTGTCCGTGCCGAGGTCGCCGGCCTGACGATCCACATAGCTGAACTGGATGGCCGGTTTGCCGCGCCACTCAACGTGGTGCTGGGCGTATGTATATTGCCAATCGTTCCAAGAATTATCGACAATAATGCCCGGAGACCCCACGGTCGGCGACACATAGCCGAGCGACTGCCGCGGCATCTCGAGACGACCGGCGGTCGACGCATTCTCAGCGTCGTCAGGGGCTTTCATTGCCTTCTCGTATTGCAACCCGTACTGCCGTACTCTTTGGGCCTGGTCGCTTTGTGGTTTCGTGTCAAACCACGAGCGGGCGAAGGCCCCCGGTGCGGCCAGCGCTACGCATACGAATGCGATAAGCACTAACAATCTTGTCTTAGCCATTTTCTCAATTCCTTTCAACCGAACTCGTTCACCACACGATCATCCCCGTGCGGTTGCGTCGTTTCTGTTCACGTTGCACTCGGTGGACACGCTGACCGCTTAATGCACATCAGGCATCCTGATGCTATTCCTTCGAGTGGATCCACCTCCTTTCCCCATCCGACGCGCCGTGGCATCCGGATGCGGGCAAGTTATCATTCGCCCATAATGTTACACCAGTTGGTGACGTTTCGTATCGCCTAATCAATAAAGCACCACTAATCAAAAAATCGCACTATATCGTGCCGTGACCGTGATAATCGCGATAACGCTTTGTGAGGAAAAATGAAACCGAATGTGCTCTCCAAGAAAAACCTTCCGCACCTTCCGATTACAGCGACCCGCGACGCGCTGCATATCAACAGAGAACCGCTTTCAAAATATCGCACTTGCCCGATTTGGTCAAGAGGTATTTGTGATCACACCCCGTCGGGTCGGTATCGTGCGGGGAAAATATGGATACAGGCGTATGGAATCAAACAAAAAAACGACCGCCCATTTACGGGCGGTCGCCATCGTTCTTGTGACAGTTCCTGCGGCGCAATTATTGCGGAGGACGAGGACCGTTGAGATACAAGAAGTTAACCAGGTAGGTCACATCTCCGATATTGACCCCGCCGTCCCGGTCCACATCTGAAGCGGCCATGCTAGCCGGAACTGGTCCCTCCCTATAGAGGTAGCCGATTAAGTATGCAAGGTCGTTCATAGTGTACTTGGCGTTGTTGTCCACATCGCCGCGCAGGAAGGCGGTCACTCGGAGAACCGTGGTCACGGTGTCGGCGGCCAACGACGGGTCGAGGGCAATGAAGGTGATTCGATTTATCGCACCCAGATCAAGATTGTCGGGCAGATAATTGTAGACCGCGGTGCCATTCAAGGAATCCACAAACGATCCATTGATCACGACCGGCGTGCCGGTGATCGTGATCGGGTTCAGATCCGGGTCGGTGGCGTGCACGACGATGCGCGTGAGAATATTGATCGGGCAATTGATCGTATCGGCAAGGACGGTTGAGAAGATCGGATTCTGGTTACCCGCCTCAGTAACCACGAAATGGACGATCTGGGATGAGGTCAGGCCGCCGGCGGTCTTGGTCGCCGTGAAGGT
>JBGOTX010000015.1:0-12749 GCA_041476705.1 Candidatus Zixiibacteriota bacterium | reverse complement strand
TTTTCCTCTGAGGCGATGGTCCTGCCCACCCGGTTTTTCAAAGCGAAATCGGGGGCGCTGTCGCCGGTGGAAGAAGGTCCCCCGGATGGCTCATACGCCATATACGGGTTGACCGTCGGCACGGAGAATCGCTGGGAGGCCAAGCTGATGAGTTCTGCAATGATCGATTCGTCGCCGCGCACCACCACCTGTTTGATCATATTCTCAAGCTGGCGGACATTCCCAGGCCAGTCGAAAGCGGTCAGGCGATTGATGACGTCGGGCGAGAGCGGTTTGATCTCGCGCTGATACAGTGAACTGTACTTGTCGAGAAAGTGCTCGACCAACAGCGGGATATCCTCGCGACGGTCCCTCAGCGGCGGCAGGAACAAGCTGATTTCGTTGAGTCGGTAGAACAGATCATCGCGGAACGTCCGCTCGGCAATGGCCTGATCGAGGTTGCGGTTGGTCGCACAAATAATGCGCACATCCACGTGGATATTGGTGATTCCGCCAACCCGCACAAATTCCTGCTGTTCGAGCACCTGCAAAAGCTTTGACTGCAACTCGAGCGGCATATCACCGATTTCATCGAGGAACATCGTTCCCTTGTTGGCCACTTCGAATCGTCCTTGTTTCGTCTTGTGCGCGCCGGTAAAGGCCCCTTTTTCGTATCCAAAAAGCTCGGCTTCGAGCAGGTCTCGCGGGATCGCCGCACAGTTGACTTTCACAAACTCCTGGTTGCGCCGCCCCGACATGGTGTGAAGCATGCGGGCCGCGATCTCCTTACCGGTACCCGATTCGCCTCGAATCAATACCGTTAATTCTGACGGCGCGACCTGCTCGATAATCGTCTTGACCCGCGTCATCACGTCGGAGTCGCCCACAAAGGCGGTGTAATTGTTGCGAACCTGAAGTTCCTTCTTCAGGAGAGTGACTTCATCGCGCAGCCGGACTTTCTCCAGCACCCCGTTGATATGAATCTCGACTTCACTCGGCTCAAGCGGCTTGTTGATGAACTCGGCCGCCCCCAGCTTCATCGACTTGACCACATACTCGGTCTCGCCATGACCCGATACCATAATGACTTCGGGGCGGCTATCCAGCTTGCTGAGCTTTTCGAGAATATCCAGACCCGAGATGCCGGGCATGCGGATATCCAGTAGAATAAGATCCGGCTTCTCGGTAGTGACCATCTGGAGCCCCTCCGATCCATCGTGGGCCGACACAAAGTTGAATTTGGTCAGACCCTCCTTAAGGATCTGGTGGACCCAGGGGTCGTCGTCGATGATCAGAATCTTGGTCTTTTCAGTGGCCATAACTACATGTACCTACCCGCGTTAAGTATCGGCAGGCGGTAGGAATAATCAAGTTGAATTTTGAGAAGTTTTGCGTTTTTCCCGCAATGATATGCATTATTGCTGTTCAGCGATCGGGAAATAGACCGTGAAACGGGCACCGTTCCCCACAACTGACTCCACACGCACCGTACCGTGGTGGGCGCTGACGATCCGATCGACGACCGCCAGTCCGAGCCCGGTACCGGTGTCTTTGGTGGTAAAATACCGGTCAAAAACCCGCGAAAGGTGTTCCTTCTTTATCCCCCCGCCAGTGTCAATGATCCGGATAGCCAGATAATCAGTATTTTTGTGTTCCGGTCGCTCGATCAACCCCTGGATGGTCAGGGTACCGCCGCCGGGCATAGCATCCATTGCGTTAAGCAAGAGGTTGAGGAACATCTCGATGAGCTGATTCTTATTGGCAACTATTTCCCAGTTGACGTTGGCGAACTCGGTTTTCAGCTCGATCCGATGCTTGCGTAAATCCGGTGTCACCAGTTCCGAGGCGCGCAGAACGGTCTGGCGAAGGTCCAGCTTGGAGGTCTCGTACCGATTGGGGTTGGAAAAATCGACCAGTTCGCGCACCAGTTCGTTCATCCGATGCACCTCTTCCTCCAGACCCTTCAGCATTGGCATTTCGGCGAGAAGCTCGGGATGCCTTTGCCAGAGGATCGACATACTGCCGCGGATGGAATTGAGCGGACGGCGCAGGTCGTGGGAGATTTCCGAGATCATGCTCCCCATCGTGAGCAAACGGGTGGCGTTGACGAGCGTTTTTTCGCGTTCGAACAGCACCGCCGACTGTGAGATAACCAGCCGCGCCAGGGCGATATCGTCGTCGCTGTACCCTTGCTCGACCGAGCTTCCCAGATACAAGATGTGGGCCAGTTCCCCGCTCCGGATCATCGGTATCGCCATATAAGCCCGGTCGGGTGTGGGGTAGTGGCGGTGCCCCGCCAGTCGCTGGGCCAGCGCCGCCGACAGAGCCGGAATATCATCGAGGTTAAACTTCGCGAGATCGATATGACCGATCGCGACACTGTCGCTCTGTACCCGGGAGAGATCAATCTTTCCCGATTCGGTCAGCGGGATTTCGCTCATACCGGTGGCCCCTTCCGGCGACAGCGTGCGCGCCTCGGCATTCCACGTAAACCAGATGGCATAGTCGATCGGAAAAATTCGCCGCAATTTTTGAACCAGTACCTCCCGGAACCTGCCGACCGATTCAATCGTGTGCATTTGCGAGGAAATTTCGTGCAGGATTTCGAACTCGGCCAGGCGCCGCCGGCTTTTTTCGAACTGATAGGCGTCATCGACCGCAACCGCGGCTTGCGATGCGAAGGTGGTCAGCAGGCGAAGATCATCGTTGGTGAACACTCCCCCGCCCTGCTTGTTGGCCATGTTGATGACGCCGAGCACGGTGTTCTTGATGCGGAGCGGTATGCACAAAAGCGACGCCGCCCCGTATTTTTCATTGTTGATACGTCGGAACTTCGGATCCTGTTCGACATCCTGGATGACCAGAGGTTCGCCCGTTTTCGCCACATATCCGGCGATCGACTCCCCGACCGGCAGGCGGGTGCTGGCCACCACCTCCGGCTCAAGGCCGATAGCGGCCGCAAGACGCAAGAACTCCCGACGCTCATCCAACAGCATGATCGACCCAACTTGCGCCTCGGTCACCGTGGATGCCAGCACGACGATCTGGCGCAACAAATCATCCAGATTGGCCGACGACCCGATCGATTTGCCCGCCTCATAGAGAGCATCGAGTTCGTCGAGACGGCGCTTGAGAATAATATTGGAAATCTTGAGTTCTTCCATCAGTCGGGCCTCGGCCAACTCGGAGCGGCGTTTCTCCAGCGCCCGACGAACAGCTAATTCCAGATAGGCAAACTCGACCGGTTTGAGAAGATAATCGTACGCACCTTTGGCGATCGCCTCAAGCGCGGTATCAAGCGATCCATATCCGGTCATAAGAATGACCGGAATCGCCGGGTCGATCTCCTTGACGAGGCGGAGGATCTCGAGGCCATCGGGACCCGCCATCTTAATATCGGTAATGACCAGATCGACACGATCGTGTCCGAGCGCGGCGATCGCGTCCGCCGAATTCTGAAACGCCGCCACCCGGTACCCTTCGCCGCTCAATAGCGCCGACAGCGAATCACACATCCGCTTTTCATCATCGATGACAAATATCTTCTCAGACGACGCCATCAGGCCCGCTCTTTCCGACTACTTTGGGTAAACGGATGTCGAAACACCCGCCCGGGTTCGTGTTGGTAAAGATTATCGACCCATTGTGCGATTTCACGATCCCCCAACAAACCGATAAACCAAGACCGGTCCCCTGCCCCGGGTCTTTCGTGGTAAAAAAGGGCTCAAAGATGCGCGGCACATCATCAGGCGAAATCCCCGGGCCGGTGTCGCAAAATCTGATGGAGATATCGGCCCCGCACTCCTCAACGGTGATCGTCAGTTTGCCGCTCGAATCCATGGCGTCCCGGGCGTTAATGATGATATTCAAAAACACCTGCTTGAGACCTTCAACCGAGCCGTTCACCCAGGCCGGCGACAGCTCAAACCGCTTTTCGACTTCAACGTGCGCGGTGGCCATCTGCCGCTCGGTCAGATCGACTACCGAATCCAGCGCGGCCGTCACATCGAGCGGCTCAAGAGTCACGCCTCCGCCGCGATGCATTTCCAAAAGTTGTTTCACGATGCGCGCAATCCGGTCTATTTCATCACCGACAATGCCCAGGTACTGCTCGGTCTTCGGTTGCTCAACGCTCTGGTCGATCGATTTGCGCGTCAGCAACAGGTAGTTCTTGATAATTGCGAGCGGGTTGTTGACCTCATGCGCGACCTTGGCCGACATCTCCCCCAGCGCGGCCAGTTTTTCGGTTTGCACGAGTTGTTGCTGGGCGGAACGAAGCTGGGAAGTCGCCCGGCGTTCGGAGTCATACAGTCGCGCGTTTTCAATCGCCACCGCGATCTGGTTGGCGAGAATGGAAAGGAATTCGATATCGTCCTCTCGAAACTGTGCGTGGGAGATTCGATCCGCCAGAAGAAATATGCCCGTGAGATGTGTCTGATAAATAAGCGGCACCGCCATGCCCGGAGCGAATTTCTCCAGAATGGCCGCCTCCTCGGGGGAAGCCACATCCTTCAACAAATCCTCGGTCGGCACCGGACGATTGAGCCGGCGCAGATACCCGGCCAGGCGGGAAGTCGACGCGAAATATTCTTCAGCCGAGGGCAATTCGCCCGACCCTTTGGCCTTGGCCAGAAAGAACTGATCGGATTTTCCTTCGCGGGTGAGAAAGACCGCGGCCTTGAGCGCCGCCACCTGCCCCAAACAGGTGAAAATGAACGTATCTAGAAGAGTCTGATAATCGAGCACCGAGTTGAAATTGCGGCTGATTTCGAACACCGTGTACAAGTCGAAAATCTTCCGCTTCAGCTGGCGGTTGGTTTCGCTCAGGAGTTGAAGCTTGTCCTCCAGTTGTTCCTTGAGCTTGGCAACCGACTCGACTGCCGTCCCCGGCGTTCTTCGAGGGGACTTCGTTGTCCGTGGTAGTGCCTTGTTCCGTGGCGTTTTTTGGCTCATCGTCAGGTATATCGGCCCAGAAATTCTCCCACCAGGTAGTGTGAGCCGATCACAGGTATAATATCGTCCGATCCGGCGCGTTTCACAATAGCCGCGTACGCCGCCGCCAAGCTCCGGCACCGGCGCACCGGCACACCCCGAAAGTCAATCATGGTGACAATCTCATCGACCTGGACCGATCGCCTCGTCTTCAACGGCACCAGCAGGTACTCTGCGGCTATCCCCGCCAGCGCATCGAACATCTGCTGGTGCTGTTTCTTTTGGACAAACCCCACAATCATGGATACCCGACGGCCGGGAAACCGAGAAGCAAATGTCTGCGCAAAGGCCAGCGTTCCGGAAGCGTTGTGGCAAACGTCGAGAATAATCGTCGGCTTACCTTTCCGCGCAATCACTTGAAACCGCCCACGCCACTTCGTGGTGGCGATTCCCTCGCGTACGGCGCGTAGCGGCAGACGAAATCCCCGGTCGCGCATAATCGCCACTGCTTCGAGCGCCAGGGCGGTGTTTTTCAACTGATGTTCACCGATCAGAGCGGGCTTGAGATGCCTGACTGTCAGCCCTTCGGTGCGGTAATCGAGTGCCGACCGATCCGGTGACATCGACATTTTGTCAGGATCAACCCGAATAAGCGGCGCGACCAGAGCGGCGCATATTTGACTGATTACTTCCTGTGCCGCCTCGGGCAGAAGTCCCGTAAGATGCGGCACTCCGGGCTTGATGATGCCGCCCTTTTCGGCGGCTATTCTTTCGAGCGTATGCCCCAGCACATCCATGTGGTCATAGCCGATATCGGTGGTGATGGTCAACAGAGGCGAAAGCACGTTGGTGGCGTCGAGCCGTCCCCCCAGACCAACTTCAATAATGGCAATTTCCACGCCGGCACGCGCGAAATAATCAAACGCCAGCGCCGTGACTACTTCGAAAAAAGTGAGTTTTTTTTTACGATAACAGGGCGATGGCGGTCGATAAACCGGGCGACGCTTGCGCGCGGAATGAGTTTGCCGTCGATCGCGATCCGTTCGCGGAAATCGACCAGGTGGGGCGAGGTAAACAACCCGGTCTTGTATCCGGCTACCCGACAGACCGACGCGAGCATGGCCGAGGTCGACCCCTTGCCATTGGTCCCGCCGACATGTACCGCCACGAAACGATTCTGCGGAGAACCGATGGAGACGAGGAAATCGCGAATGTTGTCAAGCCCCAGCTTCATGCCGAAAAACTCGCGCGACAGAATGAACCGCTCGGCCTGATGGTAGGTGTGATGTCTCATGCCGGTTTCCACATATATCGCAGAAGGCGGGCGATTGTTTCGCGCAGGTCCTTGCGCTCGACAATTTTGTCGAGGAATCCTTTATCCAGGAAAAATTCCGATGACTGGAATCCTTCGGGAAGCTCCTGGCCGATGGTTTGCTGAATCACCCGCGGGCCGGCAAATCCGAGCAACGCTTTCGGTTCGGCGATAATGACGTCGCCGAGCGAGGCAAAAGACGCCATGACCCCGGCGGTGGTTGGATTGGTCAGCACCGATATATACGGCAGGTTCTTATCAGCCAGCACGGCCAGCAGACCGGACGTCTTGGCCATTTGCATGAGCGACAGAATCCCCTCCTGCATTCGCGCGCCGCCGGAGCACGACACGATGATCAAAGGAATTTCTTTTTCGATCGCGCGCTCGATCGCCCGCGCTATCTTCTCGCCGACCACCGAACCCATCGAGCCGCCGATGAACGAAAAATCCATGATGGCAAACGACACCGGCAGACCGTCGATTTTGCCATACCCGGAGATAAGCCCCTCGCTTCCTCCGGACGCCTCGTACGCCGCCTTGAGGCGGTCGGGGTATTTCTTCGAGTCCTTGAATTTCAGCGGATCGGCCGAAGCCAGATTGCCATCGAACTCTTCGAGGTACCCGTCATCCAGAAGGAGCGCAATATATTTCTGGGCCGGAATACGAAAATGATAGTTGCACTTGGGACAGACCCAGAACATCTCTTCCATCTTCTTGGAATAGAAGATTTCCCCGCAGGCCCGGCACTTGGTCCAGAGACCTTCGGGAATGTTCTTCTTCTCCTGAGAAACGAGGCCGGTTTTGGCTTTACGAAACCATTCCATATATCAATCGATCCCGTGGTTATTCAAGGTATCGCACCATGACCAGCGCGTCTTCGACCGGTTTTCGATAGTACCGCGGTCGCGTGTACAGATTTGTAAAACCTTCCTTTTCGTAAAAAGCCCGGGCACCCTGATTGGACACGCGGACCTCGAGCAAAATCATCGCGCATTTTTGTGCGCCGGCAAGCTGTAAGATACGCTCCAGCAGACGGCTGGCAACTGATTTTCTTCGCCAATCCGGGACCACGGCGATATTGGCCAAATGCATCTCACCGGCCGACACGAGGATACAGGAATACCCGACAATCTTTCCTGTCACCTCGGCGACAAGCACCTGCCAGTCGGGATTCGCGACGATATCGTCGAATGATTCTCTGGGCCACGGGTCGGGGAAAATTTCGGCTTCGAGGCGAACGATCGCATCAATTTCCGCTTTCCCCATCTCCCGGATTACCGGGGACGAATTAGCGCTGTTGGCGCCGTTGCTCAAATTTTATCTCCGCCTGCGATTTGCCGAAATACAGCGGTTCGAGCGTTTCGACCTGATCGGTCCGACCCGCCAAAATTCGCTCGGCGCCAAGATACAACAGGTCCGCCGCGCTGTAGTCGAGATTCTCAACCGACAAGTGCTCGCCGGATATGGTAGCCGTGTCCACGCCCAAACCGACGAGTCGATACTCAATCGCCAGCGATGCCAGCATGGATTGCGTCACGATGCGCACGTTTTCATCAGTCACCGGGTGACTCATCAGCGCCGCATAATACTCGCCTCTCCTATGGGGAATGATGGCCATCGAACGCTCGGCCGTCGCGCCCAGCTTTGCCGCCGCGATCTCGAACAGACTGATTCCGACAATGGGAATGTTCCGCGCCACCGCAATCCCTTTGGCCACTGCAATTCCAACCCGAAGGCCGGTGAATGACCCCGGTCCGAGACAAACGACCAACCCGCCGATTTGCCCGATTTCAATCCCGCTCGACTCAAATAGATTGGTCATCTTGCGCATGATCATCTGCCCATGCGCCCGGTCAACCTGATCGTTCGACTGCACCAGACGGTCGGCGCCGAATCGAACCGCCAGACGCAAAGCCGACGATGACGTATCGATCGCCAGCAGATTCATGTCGGCGGAATCCGTCACGGTTCCACCAGCGAGATATGTACTTCGCGGTCCTGATCGCTCAGAATACGAAAGGTGACCAGGAAATAACGTTCGGGTAGCAGGTACCCCGCCTTCTCGCCCCATTCGATTACCACCAGACCGTCGCGGGAGAGGTAATCATCGAACCCGATTTCAAACAACTCGATCGGATCGTTCACCCGGTACAGATCAAAATGAAAGAGCGGCTGTTCGCCGGGATACTCATTAACGATCGTAAACGACGGCGAGTTCACCACCGCGCTGTCCAGCCCGCGCCCGGCCACCAGACCGCGCACGAACACCGTCTTCCCGGCGCCGAGCGGTCCTTCGAGAACTACCACATCCCCCGGCTTGAACGAGGCCGCGAGTTTCCGGCCAAGCTCTATGGTCTGCGTCTCCGCGTGCGAGACAACATGCAGTATATTCACCGGATCACTCACTTCGGGTTGAGCACCGCCACCGGCACCACCATTTCATCGAGCGAAATGCCGCCGTGTTGAAAAGAGTTCTGAAACTGCCGGACCATCTCGTTGTAATTGTTCGGATACACGAAATAGAAATCTTCCTTGGCGATAATAAACGTCGTCGAGATGGTCAAAAGAGGAAGTCGCCACTGGTCGGGCTTCTTGATCAGCACCGATTCCTTTGGATTTGAGTTCAGGTTGTCGCCGTATTTGTATCGAAGATTGGTCGAAGTGGACCGACGGCCGTGCGCCATGGTTCCCCGCTGGCAAAGCACCGAACCGTGGTCGGACGTCAGCACCACCGTGTGGCCTCGGGATGCAAACGCCTTGAGCATGACAAACAACGGCGAATGCAAGAACCAGCTTCGCATGAGGGAACGGAAAGCCGCCTCGCTTCCGGCGATTTCTTTGAGAATGACATTATTCGAACGGCCGTGCGCTAGAATATCCAGAAAATTGAATACAAAGGTGGTCAGCGGGCTGTCGTAATAGTCGGCCACCTTGCGCGCCACTTCCTCACCCTCGGTATTGTTGTAAATCTTCACATACCGCGGCTGACGCTCCAGTTTTACCCCTCGGCGAACGAGCTGATCGATCAGCATCTGGTCTTCGTACCGATTGAGCGACCCCTCGTCCTGCACATTGTAGTTGTCGGGGTACGCCTTGTTAATTTCATCGGGAAACAGTCCGGAGAACAAAGCGTTGCGGGCGAAGGGCGTGGCGCTCGGAAGAATCGAAAAATACATGTGGCGGTCGATACTGAAAAACTCCGCTACCAGCGGCTCCACCAGCATCCACTGGTCGAGACGCATACAGTCCACGACGATAAACACGACCTTCTTCCGCTTGGTCAATTCCGGGATCAGGTACGCGCCGACCACGTCCGGCGACAGGGTCGGGCGCTGTTTGGCAAACAACCAGCGGGGATACTGCGCTTCCAGATACTTCGTGAACTGGAGATTCCACTCCTTGCGGGTTCCCTCATGGGTCTCCAGAAGTCCGGCATCGTTGTTCTGGTCGAGTTCCAGATTCCACTCGGCCATGATCCGCGCCGCTTCCAGCCAGGTATCAGGCGTAATATCTCCGTACAATTCCTGATTGAAACGACTGGTCTCGGTGATATACCGGCGCATCGAGGACGAACTGATGATCTTCTTCGACTCCAGCAGTCGTTTGATGACCAGCAGGATTTGCGACGGAATTACGGGCTTGACGAGATAGTCATCGATCTTCTGCCCGATCGCGTCGTTCATCAGACTCTCTTCCTCTGACTTGGTCACCATCACCACCGGCAAGTGTGGACGAACATCCTTGATCGCCTCGAGCGTCGACAGCCCGTCGCGACCCGGCATTTTTTCATCGAGCAATACCAGATCAAAGTAGCCGCGCTTGACCGCCTCGATCCCGTCATCGCCGGACATCACCCCCACTACCTCAAACCCTTTGTTTTCCAGGAAGAGGATATGCGGCTTGAGCGAGTCGATCTCGTCGTCGACCCAGAGGATTCTGCGCTTTTCCGTCACGGTCGGCATATTCATCTTCCTTTACTTGTGACCACCGGCAGTTCTATCTGAAACACCGTTTCGCCGGGTTTGGATCGCAACAGCAGGACATGTCCGGAATGATACTCCTCGACTATCCGCTTCACTAACGTCAACCCCATCCCCCAACCCCGTTTCTTGGTCGTAAATCCGGGGCGAAAGATTTTGCGTACCGCGGCCGCCGCGATCCCGCCGCCATTATCTGTTATGTCGATCACCACGGTGCTTTCACCGACGCTCAGTGAAGTCGCCACGGCCACGCGACCGGTACGGGCATCGACCGCCTGCAACGCATTCTTGACCAGATTTTCAAGCGCCCAGCTGAATAGTTCCGCGTTGAGCGGCACATGCGGGATCGGCCCCTCCGTAAAGGTGATCTGAATTCCTTTTCCTTCAAACGGAAGCCGCCGCTTGAAATACGTCACCGTGTCGCGGATTACCTGATTTAAATCGCTCGGAATCAGCTCCGGCACGGAGCCGATCTGCCCGAATCGGTTGGCCACTCTCTGCAGACGGTGAACATCGACCGTCATGTTTTCCACCGTCTCATTCAACAGTGACGACTTGCCCGGATCGCACACCCGTTCATCACTGCCGAGCATTTCTATCCATCCCATCAGCGACGATATCGGCGTGCCCAGCTGATGGGCCGTCTCTTTGGCCATACCAACCCAGATCAGCCGTTCCTCACTTCGCCTGATATTCTGAAAACCGATCACCCCGACCAGCATGAACGCCAGCACCAGCCCGATTTCGACAAACGGCATGACCCGCAACCGTTCGACCAATTCCGGATTGCCGTAATACAAATAGTTGACCGACATCTCGCCGAACTGAATCTGGAATTCGCCGTTCTCGCGGCGCATGTCCTCGGCTTCCCGCTTGAGCGCTTCCAGCGTGGCCGCGGTCGTGTCGGTCGGTTCGATGCCGTGCACATTGCGCCAGTGGCGCGGGATACGGTCGTTATCGACCACTATGATCGGAAAGGTCGCCTTGACAATGATCTCATCGAAAATGAACTCCAGCTCGGGACCGGTGACGTTGGCATTGACGGCAAATTGCCAGAGCTTGACATATTTTTCAACCTGCGAGCGGGTATCGCGCTTGAGCTGATCGATCACCGTAAGCGTGTACCAGATGAAAGTCGCCGAGATAACCGCCACGCCGATCAGCAAAAACGACTTGAACAGTGTCGACTTGCCTATATACAAATCCGAAGTGCCTCGGAAGAGCGACCATCGCCTTGCCATCAGGAAATCCGATCCAATCCCTTCATGAACGGCCGAAGAACATCCGGGACAGTCACACTGCCGTCGGCATTCTGATAATTTTCAAGAATCGCCGGAATCAAACGGGCGAGCGCCACGCCTGATCCATTGAGCGTGTGCACGAACCGGACTTTCTTCTCGGCGTCGCGGAACCGGGCATTCATCCGCCGCGCCTGAAAATCCTCGAAATTAGAAATCGATGATATCTCCAGCCATTTATCCACCCCGGCCGCCCACAACTCAAGATCGTACGTCTTGGACGACGCAAACGTCATGTCGCCGCTGGATAGAAGGATGGTCCGATACGGCAGTTTGAGTCCCTGCAGAATCTTCTCCGCTTGCTTCACCAATGATTCCAATTCGTCGTACGATTTATCCGGATGCACGATCTTCACCAGCTCCACTTTGTCAAACTGGTGCACTCGGATCATCCCCCGCGTATCCTTCCCCGCCGAACCGGCCTCGCGACGAAAACACGGCGAGTGCCCGACTATGTACATCGGAAGTTGCGTCTCGTGAAGTGTGGTCTGCTTGAATATGTTGGTGAGCGGGACTTCGGCCGTGGGGATCAGATACATGTTGTCCCCCTCGGTCTTGTACATATCCTCGGCGAACTTGGGAAGTTGCCCCGTTCCGTACATCGTATCCGCCGTTACGAGATACGGCGCGCTCGTCTCGACAAATCCATCGGCGGTGTGGGTGTCGAGCATGTAGTTGATCAGCGCCCGCTGAAGCAACGCTCCCTTGCCGCGCAGAAGATAGAACCCGGAACCGGATATTCTGGCCGCCGCGTCAAGATCAAGAATGCCCAGCTTGGCCCCGATCTCCCAGTGCGGCAAAACCTTGAAATCGCGGTTCGGAATCTCCCCCCACTCGCGCACCACCTTGTTGGCCGTGGCGTCAATCCCCACCGGCACGCTTTCGTGCGGGATATTCGGAATCCAACTCAGCGCCGAATTCAAATCGGTTTCAACCTGACGGAGCTGGTTGTCGAGCGAAGCGATATCGTCCCCCACCTGCCGCATCTTTTCGATCAACGCATCCGCCGACTCCCCCGCCTTCTTCTTCTTGGCGACCTCCCCGGACACGCTGTTTCGCTCGGCTTTTAGCCGTTCGACTTGGGCGATCAGGTCGCGGCGATCCTGGTCGAGCTTGAGGACCCGGCTTATGTCGGAGTGGTCGTTTTTCTTGGCAATGCCGGATTTGACCAGTTCGGGGTTTTCGCGGATAAACTTCAGATCGAGCATTTATGGCTTCCTCAGGTAATAGCTTCCACAGGCCTTTTAC
>JBGOTX010000014.1:0-12770 GCA_041476705.1 Candidatus Zixiibacteriota bacterium | reverse complement strand
CACGGCCTGGTGGCCGGGCCTGGACTCCACCGGTCATTACTGGGTGGCGCTCGAACAGGCGGATGGCCTGTGGCAGTTGGAACACAAGATCAACCCCGGCGACTCCGCCGATCCGTTCCCCGGAATCGGAAATAAGACGATTTTTAGTTCCTCGTCGACCCCCAACTCCAACGCCTATTTGAGCGGCCCGACGTCGGTTGCGGTGAACAATATAGCGGCCTCAGGTTCCAACATCATCGCCGACCTCATTGTCGGATTAGCCGCGTCGGTCGATACCGGTACCACGGCCCAGCCGCTGGGCTTCACCCTGATGCAGAACTATCCGAACCCCTTCAACCCAAACACCGTTATTGACTTTGAGTTGCAGTCCTCATCGCACGTGACGCTCGAAGTCTATAACTGCACCGGACAGCGCGTGCGGACACTATTCGACGGCCTGGCATCGGCCGGAGTTACCCATGTCATATGGGATGGCGCCGATGCGTACAATCACCCCGTCGCCTCGGGAGTTTACTTGTACAAATTAACCAACGACAACAACGGGAAATCGACTAAAAAAATGGTCCTGGTGCGCTAAACCTGGCCCTTTTGGCTGACGGAAATCCGACATCCCTGCAACTTTGACGCGCCCCGGTCGACTGATCGGGGCGTTGTGTTTACCTGCTGTAATAAGCGTCATCGGGGTCGGCCCCCTGATGCGCCATGTGATGGTCCCGCTGTTGCTTCTTGTGAGTCGTGTGACACGACTTACAGCGCTTGGGGTCGTCAGAATACCCCTTCTCGGCAAAATACTGTTGCGCGGCTACAGTGAAGACGAATTCCTCCCGACATTCACTGCAGATGAGGACCCGCGCTTCGAATCTGCTCTCCATGGCATCCCCTCTCCTTGTTGAGAACATTTCCAACCTCATCCATGAGGTGGCGCGACCGGTTCGTGGACCGATTTGGCCCCAATGAATGGCCCGGATTCAGTAACGTCAACAAAAAAGATGTTGTCGGAAATGCGTCAGAAAGGGCGGCACGGACAGGCGGGACCGGATAGGTACAGATAAGAGACCAGCGTGGACAGGTCGGAAATGTCGATATTGCCCTGGCAGTCAAAGTTTCCCGACTGCGGGACCGGCAACGGTAGCGGTCCGTCAAGATACAGGTAGGTGACCAGAGCGGTAAGGTCGGCGATATCAATGTTCCCGTCAAAGGTAACATCCCCGACCTGAAGCACGGTTACGGCCGCCGTTTGCGCCGAATCAACCATCGTCGTGTCACTCCGTGAACCGGCTCTGAACTTAAGGGCGGCCATAGTCCCCAGCGGCGTGCCCGCTGGCGGCTTGACCGGAATGTTTGCCACTACGCTCTGCCCGGCCGGGATAGCCAGGTCGAACGGCGCCATGCTGATCCAGCCCAGGTTATCAGAGGCGCTTACGCGCACTACATCATCCAAGGGCGCGTCGTTATTAATCTTGAAACTGATCATCCGCTGAGCTCCCGAATACACCATCGAGTCGGTGAGAATCTGGCTCGACAAGGCGAACACCGATTTCATCTCGCCCGTGTAGGCAAACGATGCCGCCGCCGAGAATTCGGTCAAATTGATCCCTACCAGGGTTACACTGGAATACCCGGTAAAATTGGGCACATTGAGCTGACCGGTCCAGGTACCCGGGACGAGCGGAATCTGCTGGACCTGATGGGAGTTGGTCCCGGTCGTCTTGATTACCCATGCCGCCCACTGTCGCGTATCCGCGCCATCGAAAGTCAGGCGGAGCGTTCCCGGCGTCGGCCCGGGAATAAACCGAATATAACTCGCCGCATAGCCGGCCGGATTGATTGGCGATACCTGCGCGCCGGTCGGATAGGTTACATGCGTTTGACCGATAGTAACAAGCGGGTAATTTGCCGCGTCGGCATGATGAAGCCCGTCGTTCCGGCTGGAGGTGATGAAGTTCCAAAGTGCGAACTCCGCCATAGCCGAATCCTGCGTCCAGCCATACCGCGCAAGAAGCGTGTCCGTCAGGGAAGTGTACACGGTCGCGCTGGTCTTGGCACCCTCCCAGATAGCGCGCATAAGCGAAGTGTCAAATCGCTGGGCCAAATATTTGCCCCAGATAAAACACCCGTACATATGGGGGGGAGTCTGGTACATCAGGGACGTGGTCGGGACACTGAAGAACGAATTCAGGTAACCGTAGTTGTCGTGCGTCAGCGGGAAGACCACGTCTTCCGTGTAGGTCGCGTCCAACTCCATAAACCACGCATCTTCAGTGTAATCGTACGCAAATTGCACGGAATGATGGAACTCATGAGCAATGGTCACCTTCATCGCCCCGTACTGATCCCCCTCCGGGTCGGAGTTAGGCGGGAAACCGAGAAAATTTCGGTGGAGCACGAGATAACTGGTGGCGTCATTCCACGGCATCGGGCCGTTTGCTTCGGGCTGAGCGTACCCATAATACGCCATCTGTTCAAAGTAGACGTCGTACTTCGAGTCACCCCCGACGACGCCGTCCGACGGCGGCATGAGATATCCGAGCGCGACATGCCTGGTTCTTGAGGAATCACAATATGCGGCGCATTTCTCGATGTAATCGGGAAGACCGTTATTGTTGGCGTCCCCTGCCGGGACGGCGTTGGCGCCGGTCGTATCATAGTGGAGTTTGAAAAATCCGCCAGGGGTGTCGTAGGTAAACGCTGCCGAAGGCCGCGTCATGATTTGGGCCACCGCCGACTGAGTCGACGAGGACAGCCGATCCCAGTTTCGCCAAATCTCCAGCAGAGCCAGGGTGGCGTCGCGGTCCGGCAAAACCACCGGCTCGTTGTCGGTCACCGTCACTTGATACTTCGACGGCAGCGACGCCGGCTTCTTAATCGCGGTAACAATCAACAGGGCTCGCTCATCAAGCGATATCACTCCCGACTGGTAGTCAGATTCAACTTTGACAATCGGGTCATCGGCCGAAGTCATATTTCGCGCCTGCGACTGTCCAACCAGCGCCGCCGTGACGAAAACTAAACCGAGCCATCGAACATGTCTGTGCATCAAGTGTTCCGCCGTCGTATCATTTACGTTGTTGTCGTCATGATGTGTTTCTTTTTGAGGACCGCTACAGTATGTACGTTTAACAAGCATGGGTGGCGTGAGGTTCTGGCCACCCCATCAAGCAAGTGCCGTCGGACATCGCCCGACACACTGCAATATATTGCATTCCAACGACTTGTCAAGAACGAAGAGACCCGGCGATCAAAAATACTGGCGCGAACCTATGGACAACTGCCAGATATTGTTCTGGCCATAGGAAACATCTACGCGCACCAGCTCCCCCTTGGACAGCTTTTCAAGCGACACCCGCAAACCGGCGCCGATCGCCTGGTGGTATTTCTTGAATGACAACGCCTCCCCCTCCTTCCAGGTTCTCCCGAAATCGGTAAACACCGCCCCCCCAAGAATCACGGACAAAATCTCGATTTTCGGGAAAAATCTCAATTCCAAGTTCACGACATGGACGCGGTCTCCGGTCCGATAATACGTGTCGTACCCGCGAATTCCGTCGATGCCGCCCAGAACCAGCGTGTTCCCCCTATCGGCGCGCGTCTCCGACTGGTACAACGAGCGCATGGCTACTGTCATGAACGTCAGGGTCGTGTTGTAGTACCGCAACCCGACGCGATTCCCGCGGCGAAGGACGCTGTTTTCCCGGATTGTTATACTCCGGGCGTACTCAGCCATCAGGATCGATCCCCCCCAACGGTTTGAATAGTTCAGCGACAGCCCGATTTCGTCGAATACGAAATCATGGAAGTGCGGCGCGAAAGCCCGCGCAAAGTCCATCTGCGTTGAAAATCCGAGCGTCAGGTCTTCGGTGTATTTCATGCCGGTCAGCCGGTAAACCTTCGCAAACTCATAGTTCGAGTACTGAGCCACCACGCGCAGACGATGATAGAGTGAATCGTCGGGGAAAACCACCTTGCCGCTGTCGGCGGGAGAAAAAATCAGCCGATTATATGTATTGGTATACATGTACCGGTACTCACCCCCCAGCGCGAATTTGGTTCGGTAGGGACCCCAACGGTACGCCGCTCCAAAGGCCACCATATCGCCGCTCCTTTGAGCGGAGGCCACTCGAACCGTATCATGATAAAAATCGCTCCGCCCTCCCGTTCGAGAATGGCCGAGGAAGTACGACCAGCGTTGCGAGAGGTTGTAAAACGGATGCGACAATTGCGAAGAAGTGGCAATACTCAACGGATTGTCGCTGTACTCCAGGTCCAGTGTCAGCGGGAAACCCCACAGACGCCGATCGGCAAACTTGGCGACAACATAGTTGTTCTCCTTTTCCTGCACGACATAGTCGAACGACAGAAACTGATGATATCCGAGCAGGTTACGCTCTTCAAAACCGAACTGATATTTGGATCGGTTCCCTTCGCGAAGCACTCGAATGCCCCCCACCAAGCTCCATTTATCAACCGTAACCACCCTCAGCAACAGATGCCCGTTCGGCAGAACTTCAGGCGCCACCCAGGCGTCGTTGAGCGCGTACCTCGTTCTCAGGTTGCGGGCCATTTCTTCGGACAGATCGGTCGAGAAGGAGTCGCCAACTTGAAAAAGCAGTTCCCGGCGAATGACCTTTTGTCGGGTGACGTAATGCAGGCCGTTGGCAATCCGAAAAAGCCAGCGGTCGTACCTCGGCTCCCGCGTATTGTAGATATTGCGCGGCTCCAGAATGATCGAATCGATGATCGTGCCGTCGAACAGGATCGTGCTATGATTGGGTCCCTCGCCGGAAACAGCGGGCGCGGCAAGGTCTTCGGCGCTCGTCCGACCACTCAGCAGGATCGTACCGCCGATGATTCCCGCTACCAGCCAGCACCGAAAATCAGAGCCAGAGCGTTCGTCCCCCGGGGCGTCTTTTGGATTGTTCTCTGTGATCGGTCGATCGTTCACGTTAACTGTCTGGCGCACTGAAGATTTAGGCCTTTTGTCCGATAATATACATACCCGCTGTCCCCAGGACCTAAATAGAAATATGACGCGCAAAAAAATCGGCGATATTCTCATTGAACAGGGGCTGGTCACGCCTGCCCAACTGGAAGAGGCGCTTCGTCTCCAGACCTCGACCGGCAAGCGGCTCGGAGCCATTCTCATCGAACAGGGGATTCTAACCGACGACCAGCTTGTCGATGTCATTGCCAGTCGGCTGGCTATTCCCAGGATAAGTCTTTCCCAGCTGGTCATCGACCCCGCCATTGTCCAGCGCGTGCCGGTCGATATTGCCCGTCGGTACACGCTGATCCCGATCTTTGCCATGGGGAACACCCTTACGCTGGCGATGGCCGACCCACTGAACATAATGGCGATCGACGAGATTAAGTATATCACCCGGGCCGATATCAAGCGCGCCGTCGCCAGTACGGCCGAAATCAAAACAGCCATCGATCAGTATTATTCGGTGACCGATTCGCTCAACCAGATCATGGCGGCTCGCCGCGAGTCACCCCTTGCGATCAAGGGCGGCGGCGACCAGTCGACAGAATCCGCCGAGCCTGAATCTCCGATCGTCAAGCTGGTCAACCTGATCATCGCGAAAGCGGTCCGCGACCACGCCAGCGACATTCACATCGAGCCGGACGAAAACGCCCTGCGCATCCGCTATCGGATAAGCGGCGCCATGCGTGAAGAGGGCTCGCCGCCGAAGTCGATGCAAAACGAAGTGATCTCCCGAATCAAGATCGCCGCCGATCTCGACGTCTCCGAAAAACGGCTCCCGCAGGACGGCCGATTCATGATGCGGCTTGAAGGGAATCCCGTCGACCTGCGGGTCTCGACCCTGCCCACCATTCACGGCGAAAAGATCGTCATCCGTATACTGGACCGACGCAACTTGATGCTCACGTTCCATCAACTCGGATTTGGCGCCGCCATGGCCGAACGATGGCAGGCGCTGATTCACAAATCTGAAGGGTTGATTCTCATCACCGGCCCGACTTCGAGCGGCAAAACCTCCACGCTGTACACCTCCCTTCAGGACATCAACTCGATCGAAAAAAATATCATCACGGTCGAGGACCCGGTCGAGTATTCGTTGCCGCTGATCAACCAGATCCAAATCAACGAAAAGGCCGGGCTGACCTTCCCGACCATGCTTCGGTCGATCCTGCGGCAAAATCCTGATATCATCATGATCGGTGAAGTTCGCGACACCGAAACCGCCCAGATTGCGGTGCGGTCTTCGCTGACCGGGCACCTTGTTTTCTCCACCATTCACACCAACGATGCGCCCCAGGCGATCACCCGCCTGACCGACATGAGCATCGAGCCCTATCTGCTGGCCGCCGCGCTCAAGGGAGTTTTGGCTCAGCGGCTTGTTCGGCTCAACTGCCCGAACTGTCTTGAAAGCTATCATCCGGCCGAAACGGTCCTTCGCCGGGCGGACTTGCTGGAGACAGCCGATCAGCATGACTTTCGCAAGGGGGCCGGATGCAATCACTGCCGGGGAACCGGCCTTGCAGGAATGACGGGCATCTTTGAGTTGATCGAGATCACCCCTGCGATCAGCGAATTGATCATGCAAAACGCCTCGCCGCGATCGGTCAAGGAAGCGGCCCGTCGAACCGGGTACACTCCTCTGTTTGAAGCGGGTCTGGACAAGGTCAGAGACGGACAGATTTGCGTTGAGGAACTGCTCAAGGAAACTTCAAACGCGCAGGACGATTATGGCAACCTGTACGCCCCACAGGGAATAACCCATGCCGGAGCAGTATAAATACCGGGCGGTGACGGCCGAAGGGCGCTTTCGCGACGGCGTCATCACCGCCCAGGGCGCCGAACAGGTCGAAGATTTTCTGCAAACTCAGCGCCTCATTCCAATCGCCGTTGCCCGCGTCAGAGACAAGCGCCCCTTCACCCTTTTCGGATTTCTCAAAGGGGCTGAATATGAGAAACTGATTCAGTTCGTATCCTCCCTTTCGACCATGTACAAGGCGGGCATCCCGATTCTGCGCGCCCTGAGTATTCTCAAGGACGGCAAAGTCGATCCCCGGTTTGCGTTCGTCATGGAGCAAATCAGCATCAGCGTTCAGGCCGGGCGACCGCTTTCGGCCGCGCTCGCCGAGTTTCCCGAACTGTTTTCAAGCGTGTTCGTGGCCTGCGTGGCCGCGGGCGAGGAATCGGGCAAACTCGACAGCACGCTGGATGAACTCGCCGTTATGCTCGAACGCGAGATGGAATTGACCCGAAATATCAAGAGCGCAATCCGGTATCCGCTCATCGTCGTGGCGGTAATCGCGCTGGCCGGCGTGGTCCTGATGACCTTCGTCATTCCCCGGTTCGTGAGTTTCTACTCGGCTTTCGGCGCCGAACTTCCTCTCCCGACTCGTATCATGATCGGCGCCAGCAATGCCCTTGTTCACTATTGGTGGGCCGTCATGATCGTCTTCGGAGGAGTCGGCTTTGGTGTGCACCGCCTGCTCAGCAGTCCCGGCGGACGGCGGTGGTTCGACCGACAACTGCTGAAGATTCCCGTGTTCGGATCGCTTGTTATTCGCGGCAATACCGCCCGGTTTTGTTTGCTTCTCCGCATCATGTACAAATCCGGCTTGCCGCTCATGAAGTCGCTGGAAATCCTGACGGCGACCGTCAAGAATACCGCCTTTGCCGGTGAAGTGCAGAAGATCAGTAATTACTTCCAGAAAGGGTTGCCTCTGGACGAAGTCAGTTCCGAGTTCAGGTACTTCCCCCCCCAAGCCCTGCATATGATCGCTATCGGGCTGGAGTCCGGCAACCTGGAACACATGTTGCACCAGATCGGTGAGCACTACACCAAGCAGGTGCTGTACACTTCCCGCCACCTGACCGCCATCATAGAGCCGATCCTGACGCTGGTCCTGGGCTCCTTTGTGCTCTTGTTGGCCCTGGCCATCTTCCTCCCTATGTGGAATCTTATCAAAGTGTTCAACCACTAGGGCGCCTAAAGAATACTCCAGCACTGTCGATAATAGGTATGCATAGAGCTTTGTTCATTCTTAGAAGAGGAGTTGATACCATGCGCATGTCACGTCTCATGAATGATCGGGGTTTCACTCTGATCGAACTGGTGATCATTATTGTGATCCTCGGCATACTGGCCGCGGTGGCGATTCCAAAGTATCAGGATATGAGCGCGCAGGCCAAGGATGCGGCCTGTCGTGGCGCCCTCGGTGCGCTTCGCTCCGGTGTCACCATTTTCTACGCCAACCAGGCGGTAACCACCGGCACGGCGACGTGGCCGACGCAAGTTCAGCTGGCGGCAGTAGGCACAGTCATGGCTCAGGCGATCCCGAAAAATCCCTACCAGCTGTCGACCAACGCCCCGGATTCAATTGTAACCGGAGTAACCAAAGGCACAATCGTTGGTGCTCGCGGCGGTTGGGCTTACCTGGTCGCCACCGGTGAAGTCTGGCCCAACACCAGTGTCGCCGGAGAAAACAATTTTTAATTCCTCGCCGCGCGGGGAGAAGATCATGCTGGGCACACATTGCAAGCTCGATCGGGGTTTTACCCTGATCGAGCTTGCCATTATTATAGTCATCCTCGGCGTACTCGCGGCTGTAGCCGTCCCGGTCTTCTCCAATTTTTCAACCTCCGCCAAAACCAGCGCCACCCGCGAAGAAATGACTACGATCAAGCAGGCCATTATCGGCAACGCGGCCGCCGTTTCCGGTGGTCAATATATCGACCGCGGCTTTGAGGGTGACTGCGGGTTTGCGCCGTCCGCTCTGGTCGATCTGACGCGCAAGCCGGATTCAGTTTCGGCGTATGATCGACTCACCCGCTTGGGATGGAACGGACCCTATTTGGACAGCAGTCGGAACGACTACCTGAAAGATGCCTGGGGTAATGCCTACATCTTCAACCGAACCAATCGCTGGATCATCGCCCCGGGAAACAATGACACCGTGAGATTCTGATCTGGAGCGCCCCTGCAATGGAAGGATTGAACGCAAAGGAAACCAGGGATAACCGGAGTTTTGCCCTGACGACGCCAACTCCGGCCGCCGCTTCTTCCAATCTACGCGAGCGTCTTCTGCGGCCGAGGCGACGCGCGATCGTGGGGAATCATCTGGCCTTTGCGCTGACCGATGATGCCGTCCAGGTGGCCGTGTGCTCGCACTTCCTTGGGCGCCGACGCCTGATCGACGTCCGCAAAGTGTACATTCCGCGAAACTTCGCCGACTTAGAACACCGCGCCCAGTTCGTGGCCGGCGCCATTGATGATTTGCATCACGAATTGGGAGGCCGCTGGACAACTGTTTCACTTACGCTCAGCGGGTCCGAAACCGCCTTTCGAAGTGTCGTTCTCCCCGATCTCGGCCGTAAATCGCTTGCTCAAGCGCTCTGGTTCGAAGCCAAGCGGCAATTGCCGTTTCCCATCACCGATTGCCACTATGACTACCGCCCTGTCGCGGCCATTCAAGATGGCTCCGTGCGAAAGACCAAGGTTGCCCTGCTGGCCGCTACCCGTCGGCTGGTCGCCGAACAGATGGCTCCCTTTCTGGGACTGCGCATCGAGATTGACGCCGTCTATCAGGCACAGGATGTCATAGGCCGTCTCCTTGTTGGCCTCCCCGGATTCAATTCCGGCCGTAATTACTGCATCATCAATATCGAGCGCATGCGGTCGGAAATTGCCTACTATCGCGGCTGTGATCTGGAATTCCTGCACGTGATTTCGCTGGGGTCGAGCTTTCTGGCCAATCGAACCGACGAAACAGTGTTCCAGTACTTTGCCGAAACACTGGTCAGCGAAATTCAGAACTCCCTGGATTTTTACTCCGGCCAAAACACCGGCTCGCACGCCAACCAGGTATTTATTTACGGCGATCTCTCGTATTCATCCGACCTGATCGGACGATTGAGTTCCCGGTTTGAGTTCACTTTTCAAAAGTTTCCGGTCGAATCGCTCAAGCAGTTTGAATACTCCGCCGGCGCCACGGGATCCTCGATGGCCGTCTGTCTTCCGGTAGTCGCGGCGGCGGTCAACCAGGTGGCCTTGCCCGATCTCTTGCCGCCCGAGAACAAGGCGATGATCCGAAGCCGCCGGGCCGACCGTTGGTTCTACACGGCGCTGGCAGTTCTGGTCATTGGATTGACGAGTACTCTGATCCAGGGGAAACACAACTTCTCCGACAATCAAATCAAGCTGGCCGCGGTAAACGCCGAGCTTGAACAATTTCGCACCTCCGCATTATATGCGACCTACGACAGCATAAAACAGCAAATGGCGTTTGATCAGGCCTATCTTTCGCGCATCACACCAACACCCAGCTATATCTCAGCCATGCTCAAGGAACTGTCCGCCCTGACTCCGAGCGAAATTCGACTGTATGATTTCGGCCTGACCAAAGAACAGCCCGACAAGAACGGGCATCTGGCAGGGGTCGTCCGATCGAGCGACACGCCTCCTGAGGTGATCCTGGCCGAATTTGTGGAACGCCTGCACCGGTCGCCGGTATTTTCACAGGTGACGGTCGACAGTTATCAAAAGAAAAAAGACGCCGGCGTATTCTCGCTATTTTTCCAACTCAGCTTTGCGGGGAAAGTATGAGCGGAAAGCGTCTCACAACCGTTGTGCTAGCGCTCGCTTTGATCGCCTCTTGGTATTTTGCCGGTTACGTTCCGATGCGCGGCCAACTTAGAGGTATCAACCAGCAAATCGACGTCGCTGAGGCACAGCTCGCCGACTACCAAACCACCATCGCTCAACTTCCCGTGCTCATCCGCGAAGGGGCCGAGATGGACGCTCGCAAATACCGGCAGAACGCCGCCTTGTTCGCCAAAGAAGACGTGCTAAGATTGTTCGATGAGATTAACACTCAAGCCGGAAGTGAGCAACTGTCGGTCGTTGAAATAACTCCACCGGTCAACGAACTCCTGAATCTCAACGCCGCCGCCGCAACTCCACACGAACCCCTCTTTTTGAATGTCACGGTTCGGGTGATGGGTGATTATATCGGCTTCGGACGGTTCGTCGGGCGGGTGGAATCTCTCCCCTATTTCCGGGGCGTAAATACCTGCTCCGCTATGGGCACCGCGGACAAAAGCGCGCCGGTCGTCTATTCGCTCGGATTCAAGGCCCTTCTGCGCAACTCCGGAGGTCACGGATGAACGAGCGGACCCGCCGGCTCATCCTCTTTTCAACGCTCCCTGTCGCTCTGCTCTGGGGGTATTTCAATCTGGTGGTAGACAGGCCGGCGCCTGTATCCACCGTAACACCGGCGACCGAAGACGCCGCCAATTTAGTCGCGTCGCTTTCCCCGACCGATACCTCTTTGGCCGTGATTGCTCGGATTGCCGGCGAACCGTGGGGGACCGATCCTTTCCGCATGGGCCCGCCCCAGCGCGAAGCATTGCCCGCCGCACATGTGGTTACGCGGGCCAGTCTTGTCTGGGAATTGAACGGGATCATTTACAGCGAAACATTACCTTTCGCCTACGTTAATCATAAATCGGTCAAAGTGGGCGACACCGTCAATAACGCCACCGTCGTTGCTATCGAACGCAAAGCCGTGACCCTCGAACTTGATGGCCGGCGCTTCAAGATATCACTCAACAAGGATGCTCAGTCATGAAACGTCATCTATCTTTCATACTGTTGGCGGCGCTGGCCGGCGCCCTTACTCTGCGCGCGGAACCGCTCCCCCTGACCAACAAAGTCAGTCTCGAACTGGAGGGGGTGCCGCTCGTTCAAGTAATCAACACGCTGGCTCAGCAAAACCACTTCAACGTGGTCTATGCCGGCAAAGTCGATGGCACCGTCACCATGCGACTCGACGGCGTCGATCTGGCCTCCGCTCTCAGCGCCGTGCTGATGGCCAATGGGTACACTTATGTGACCAAGGACGATGTGGTCATTGTCAAACTGCTGTCGAAAGAACTGCCGGGCGAATTGTCCACGCGGCGATTTACCCTCGCCTATGCCGATCCCGAGGCGGTTCTGAAAGCCATTGAACCCCAACTCTCGACTCGCGGCAAAGTCATCGTTCTTGCCCCTGCAGTGAGCGACAAAACCAAAGACGTCTATAAAGCCAATGCGCTGGTGGTAACCGACTATCCCAGCATTCTCGACGATGTGGCCAAACTTATCGGGCAGATCGACATCCCCGAACGAACCATACTCATCGAGGCCAGGATTATTGAAACGTCCGTCGATGCCGCAAAACACCTCGGTTTCCTCTGGCCTTCGCAGATCGCCGGCCGGACAACCGGCGCTATTGATGCCGTCTCCAACAGAAACACCGGCAGTATGGATCTAAATTCGGGCAAATGGCTCTGGGGCAAGCTCTCGGTCGCGCAACTCGACGCTACTCTGGACCTGTTGGAAACCAACGGCAACAGCAAACTACTATCCGATCCGCGCATCACGGTCACCGAAAACCATGAGGCGGAAATCAAAATCGCCACGGTCATTCCCATTCAGACGATTAACCGCTTCACCGAAGGCGCCGCCATTCAGGATATCGTGTCATTCGAAGATGAAGAAGTCGGTATTAGTTTGCGGGTGACGGCCCGGATCAACGCTGAAGGAACCATCACTCTCGATGTCGCCCCACAGGTCGATGACATCATCGGGTATACCGGCCCGGCCAACAATCAACGGCCGATCAAAACTACCCGCTCCATCAGAACCCGCATCACCGTAAACGATGGCGAGTCGGTTGCCCTGGGAGGTTTGCTCAAGGACGACGTTCGCAAGAACGAACAACGCCTGCCGCTGTTGGGACATATTCCCTTCTTT
>JBGOTX010000013.1:0-12899 GCA_041476705.1 Candidatus Zixiibacteriota bacterium | reverse complement strand
GGCCGACAAGAAACGCCCGAGTGCTACCCCAGCGGCCAGCATGTCGCGTGCCCTTCGCCGTCGCTCTCGCGGTTAGATTCTGACCGTCGCTAAGAAGTTGAATACAGCCCGCCCCTTCCGGCGGGTTGTCTTTTTTTTGGGGGAGCCCTTGCTCGAAAGCCGGACCGGCACTATATATCTTGTGAATCCATCTCTTGAACAAACTGGTGCGATCTCGTTGTCGCCCAGCACGGAGTGTGATGATCGCTCTCGCGAGCTACACAAGAAGGTAAAGGAATACTATGGAGCAAAAGACCGGCGGTCTGTCCAAAGGGTGTTTGATCGGCATTATCATCGCCAGTTCGTTATTATTTCTGTTGATTGTATCCGGCGTCACCTGCTACGTCTATCGAAACGATCTGGCCAAATGGGCCGCTTCGTTTTCGGTGAACGGTCTTAAGAGCGAAGCGGCCCGCCACCCGGAGATTGCTGACACGACCCGGTTCAATGCTTTTGTCGATGCGTTTGTCGTGCGGTTGAAGGCCGACTCGCTCGATAGGGAGGCCTATGCAAACTTCATGCTCGCCCTCCAGCCGTTGCCTAAATGGGTTGAGGACCACAAGCTCGACTCCAATGAAATAAGACTGATCAGCGATGCCATGATTGTGTACTTCCCCGACCTGGCGTCACTGCGACCGTTGGCTATAGATACAACCACTCGGACTACTCCGGCCGATACGAGCGCCCCGATTCCGGTCGTCGATTCGGCGAAAGCGAAATAGCCGGAGATGCTGATGGACACGCTCATGGTCGGCCTGACCGTCGCGCTCAGTTTTCTGCTGGGGGGCATCCCGTTTGGCCTGCTGATAGCCCGTGTTTATGGCGTCCGTGATATTCGCGCCCACGGATCAGGAAATACGGGCGCCACCAATGTCTGGCGGGTGATCGGAGCCAGAGCGTCTCTTTGGGTGTACGCGGGGGACATCGGCAAAGGGATTCTGGCGGTGGTTCTTGCCAGAGCGGTCCATCAGGATATTATGCCACGCGATTATTTCCTTGTGCTGGCGGCGCTGGCGGCCGTGTTCGGACATGTCTTCCCGATCTATCTCCGATTCCACGGCGGCAAGGGGGTGAACACGGCGCTTGGAGTCATGTTGAGTCTTTTGCCTTGGCATGCGTTGATTGCACTCGCGGCGTTCGTGGCGACCGTGGCCGTGTCGCGATACATTTCTCTCGGATCGATTGTCGCCGGCGTCTGTTTGTTCTTGGCAACGCTCATGGAAAAACTGTTTCTGACTTCCGACCGCGCCGCGATTTATCTCATCCTGACCGGGACGCTCATGCTGTTGGTTATTTGGACTCACCGGTCGAATGTCCGGCGCATAGTCGCCGGGACCGAAAATAGATTCAGCTTGTCGGGGCACGGAAAGTCGGTCTGAGATGCCTAAACGCATTGGGATCATTGGCGCTGGTTCATGGGGGATGGCGGTTGCACGCCTCCTTTCCGGCATTGGTCACGAAGTCACTCTCGGCGAACCGAACCCGCGCGAATATGAAGTGCTCGTCGCCCATCGAGGTAACCCGGCGCGCCTCCCGCATTTCAAACTGCCGGACGAGGTTTCGATCTCGCATGATCTCGCCTCGGTCGCTGGGGAAAATGAACTGCTGGTCTTGGCGGTGCCGTCACAGTACTTACGACCAGTTCTCACTCGACTGAATATGTCGCTGAGTCACCTGACGGCGGTCGTCAATCTGGCCAAGGGACTGGAGGTCGAGACCCTTCGGCGGATGTCCGAAGTCATCGCGGACACGACCTCTATTAATCGGTCCAAAATTGTCACAATCTCCGGTCCGTCTCATGCCGAGGAAGTGATCCTCGATATGCCAACGACAGTGGTGGCCGCCGGCGCCGATGACAAGGTCGTGGCCGAAGTGCAACGGGTGTTCAGTGGCGCCTCCTTTCGAGTATATGCATCGGACGACATTATCGGTGTCGAAGTCGGGGGATCGCTCAAGAATATCATTGCCATCGCCTCGGGTATTGCCGATGGCCTTGGCATGGGGGACAATACGCGCGGGGCGCTGGTTACGCGGGGGTTGGCCGAAATGACACGGTTGGGACTGGCGATGGGGGCAAGGGCAGAAACGTTCGCCGGTCTGTCGGGACTGGGCGACCTGGTAACTACCTGCGCGTCGCGTCACAGTCGCAATCGATTTGTCGGCGAACAGATCGGTCGCGGCCGGAAACTTCCGGCCATTCTGGAATCGATGACTATGGTTGCCGAGGGGGTGGACACCACCCGTTCCGGTTGGGAGCTGGCCCGGCGGCACCACGTCGAAATGCCGATCACGAACGAAGTTCACAAGGTACTGTTCGAACAAAAATCCCCCCAGGCGGCGGTCGCCGATTTGATGGGGCGGACACTCAAAACTGAAGTTTGGCAGGAATCACGGGGATAGGCAGGAGTCAGCCATGAAAAAAATGGATGATGAAAAGCGGTATTACTCCATAAGCGAAGTCTCCCGGATGACCGGGCTGGAAGCGTATGTGCTTCGCTATTGGGAAAAGGAATTCCCTGTCTTGCGGCCGAGGAAAAATCGCGGCGGCAACCGGCTCTACACGTCGTCGGATATCGAACTGATCAACCGAATCAATCACCTTCGAACCCGGGAAAAACTGACCATCGCCGGCGCCCGAACAAAACTGATGATGCGCCGACCGAGCGAAGATAAGACGGAGATGACAAGCCAGGCGCGGATGCATACCGTTTTGGGATTGCTCCGGAAGGACCTCGAGGATCTGCTGAAACTTTTCCCTTGAGTTCCGTCCCGTTTGCCGTACATTTGACTCCAGGCGCGTCGAGCGCCACATACGTCGGAGCGTAGCGCAGTTGGCTAGCGCACTCGCTTGGGGTGCGAGAGGTCGGCCGTTCGAATCGGCTCGCTCCGACCATTTTTTTGTCCGGGTTTGCATGTATGATCCAGGACTCACCCAACAGCGCCTATCTCCGCTCAATCTCGTCGCTAGTTCTTGTGCCGGCCTACAACGCCGGTAAGTATCTGCCCGAGTTGATTCCACGCCTCCGGGCCTATGTCTGCGATGAGAACCTGCTTGTGGTCAACGACGGTTCGAAAGACGACACCGAGAGCATTCTCGAACACCTCAAGGTGAATCACGTTACTCACCCGATCAACCGGGGGAAGGGGGCGGCTTTGATGACCGGCTTCGATTATGCGCTGACTCACGGGTATCGCTCGGTGCTGACGATAGATGCCGACCTTCAGCATCTCCCCGAAGAGGTTCCGCATTTTCTGGCCCTGGATGACGGCCGGACGGTCGTTATCGGGACACGGGCGATCGATCTGTCGATCATGCCGTTCGATCGCTGGCTGACCAACAACCTGACCTCGATCATCATATCCATTTTTTCAACCCAGCGGGTCCGCGACAGCCAGTCGGGATATCGTATGATTCCCACTACAGCGCTCCGCGCCCTGCGGCTGAAAACGGTAAATTACGACTTTGAATCGGAAATGCTTTTCAAGTCCGGCCGGCTTGAAATTCCTGTCGACGAGGTCCCGATTTCGACCATTTACGAGGGCTCACACTCATATATCAACCCGCTGACCGATACGCTCAGGTTCATCAGGCAAATTTGGAAACGAATCTGGGCATAAAGGAACTTCCGCTTGCCCTTGGGCCGACATCGGCCTACTATATGGCGTGGCAGTGCGGAAACGAATTCTTTTGACCAATGACGACGGTTTCTTCTCCGACGGCATCAATGCGCTTTTTCGGGAGTTGTCGCGCGATCACGAAGTCCACCTGGTGGCCCCGGATCGGGAGCAGTCGGCCAGTTCGCATTCGCTGACCGTCAGTCGGCCGTTGCGGATGCACCAGCTCGACCGTCACCGCTACACCACCGATGGCACGCCGACGGATTGCGTGATGCTTGCCCTGCACGCGGTGTACAAGAATCGCCGGCCGGACATGATAGTCTCCGGAATAAACCACGGCGGTAATCTGGCCGACGATGTCACGTATTCGGGCACGGTGGCCGCCGCCATTGAGGGGGCGATTTTGCGAATTCCGTCGATGGCCGTCTCGATGGTCGACTACGAGCTTGGCATGTCCATGCGTCTGGCGGCCAAATTCGTGGCCCGCTTTGTGAAGCAGTATCACCGGCTGGGGCTGGATTCCTCGACTTTCCTGAACATCAATCTCCCGCCGGACACGGGCAAACCGTATCGTAAGTACGCCTTCACCGGACAGGGGATACGCCAATTCAAGGACGTCGTGACGCAGAAAAAAGACCCGCGCGGTCGCTCTTACTACTGGATCGGCGGCCGACCGATCTGGACCTCCTCAAAAGGGTCGGATTTCGACGCTGTTCGACGCGGCGTGGTATCGATTTGCCCCATGAAACTTGATTTTACGGATCATGTGGAGCTGAAGCGGCTGAAACAACTTGAACAACAGGCAAAGGAACGCCGGTAAGGTCTTGACACCTGCTCGAAAAGGGGTATACTATGGCCGCTTTGGTAGATAAGATATCGGGGCGTGGCGCAGTTGGTAGCGCGCTTGGTTCGGGACTAAGAGGTCGCTGGTTCAAATCCAGTCGCCCCGATAAAGTTTGAGACAGGACAAAGAGAACGGCTGTTTTATGCACTCGGTGTTCGAAAAGGGGTTGCTCTCCGGCCGCAAAAAATGGAAAGGAACAGGATGGCAACCAAACGTAAACCTATGATCGCCGTCATCGGGGCCGGCAAATGCTCAAAAAAACTGCGTGACATGGCCGGCGTTGTCGGTAAATATGTCGCTGAGCAAGGCGGGGTTCTCATCTGCGGTGGGATGGGTGGAATCATGGAGGGCGCCGCACAAGGCGCCAAAGAGGCCGGCGGAATCACGATCGGCATATTACCAACCGAGAATCGAGCCGACGCCAATCCATACATCGACTTTGTTATTCCCACGGGATTCGGAGAGGCCCGCAACATCATGGTTGTTCGGTCGGCCGATGTGGTGGTCGCGTTTCCGGGCAAGTATGGAACGTTAAGTGAGATGGCCTTTGCCCTTCTGGCGGAGAAACCGGTGATCTCCATTTCGGCCTGGAAACTGGGCGATGAGATCATTCAGATGGATGACCCGCTGGAAGCCGCCAAGAAAGCGATGAAGCTGGCCGCCGAGCGAATCTGATGCGTCGGTCCGCCCGCATCACCGTCGCCGGTCTGGTGCAGGGTATCGGATACCGCTACTTCTGCCGTCGACAGGCCGGAGAGCGCCATCTGGTCGGATGGGTTAAGAATCTCCCGGGTGGAAGTGTCAGCTTGTACGTCGAGGGTGAGGTGGATGAGGTGGAGCGATTCATCGCCGAACTTCGGAGCGGACCGGCAGGCGCGAAGGTAACGACCGTCGACGCTGACTATGGTGACTACTCAGGAAAATTCACCGCTTTTGAAGTGAAGTATTAGCGCGATGGACGAACTCAAGAAATACATTCGCCATGTCCCCGATTTTCCTAAGCCGGGGATTCTCTTTTACGATATTACCACGCTTTTTCAAGACCCGGTTGGGTTTGACAAGGCCCTCAACGCCATGCAGGCATTCGTGCATAAGCGGGAGGCCCAAAAAATCGTGGGCATTGAAGCCCGTGGGTTTATTTTGGGGGGTGCGTTGGCCGACCGGCTTGGGCTGTCTTTTGTCCCCGCCCGCAAACCGGGAAAGCTCCCCTCGCGGACCATCCGCGAAGAATACGCCCTTGAGTACGGCACCGACTCGCTCGAGCTTCATGCCGATGGCGTCAGTCAGGGAGAGCGGGTGGTAATCGTGGATGATCTGCTCGCCACCGGTGGGACTGTCAAGGCCACTTGTCGGCTCGTGGAGAATCTCGGCGGGGTCGTGGTGGGGGTGTCGGCCGTAATTGGTCTCAATTTTCTGCCCTTCAAACAGGCCCTGGCGGGGTACGACGTCAACTATCTTATCTCCTACGATTCCGAATAGGAGCCCTTGCTCTCTCCGGCGGGACGGATTAGATTTCAGTAGGTGGCAGTTCGTATGTCACGTTACTGCCCCCATTGAAAAAACGTCGACTCTGCCCCCGTAGCTCAGTTGGATAGAGCAACGGTTTCCTAAACCGTGTGCCGCAGGTTCAATTCCTGCCGGGGGTATTTTCTATGCATGGGGTGGGCGTTCGCCAAGTCGTGTGTCAAGCAATTGTGAGGTAATCGGTTCCGATCCCCTGGTATTATGGAAAACCGATTGACACGGGCGGGACAGACAGATATATTTTTGCTTGTTTTGGCGGTGACCTCCGTCATAGGTGAAGCAACCTTGGAATGGAATGGACAAGGAGTTGGTGGAATGAAATGGTTGGCGATAATCGCGGTAACTGTCGTCTCATGCGGCAGTGTGTTGGCTCAGACCTCTGGGGGGGTAGACCTTACCTTGCCGAACATTAGAGTTCCCGGAGTATTGGATATCGTCGGCAGTGGTGCACGAGCGCGAGGCATGGGGAACGCCTTTCTCGCGACTGGTGATGATATAACTGCCCTTACTTGGAATCCTGCGGGCATCTACGCCATTGACAAACCGATGATTACTCTTGGCCTCAGCCGGTTTGTTCCGCGTGGAACCGCGTCAGTGCTCGTGTTCGAGAACAAGCAAACCGGCTCATTCTCAGGGCCGGGTCTGTACAGCTTTGCCTCGCCTTTTCGTATCAAGGGACATGGATTTGTCTTCGGCATCAGTTATGCCAGCGCGACCGATGAGGCAGATAATGTTGCGGTCGGTTCGTCGTTCTATGTCGATCCCGACGGACCGGCCTCGATATTCGACCCGACCCTTTATACAATCAATATCACCGACTCATATCATGCGGGCCTGACTCCGGTAACCGTTGGTTTTGGAACCCGTGTGTCGGAAAAAGTATCGGTGGGTGCTTCGCTGACAGTCATGAACGGGAAATCGGTCGACGTTTTCACTCGCCATGATTTTGCCGACAACTACTTCGTCGCCGAATATTATCCCCAAAAAGTTTCCTGGGACTGGACTGGAAGTGTTATTGATACAACCAAGTTCTCTGGCGTCTCTTTCCTGCTCGGATTCAAGTACACCGACGCCAAATTCTCGCTGGCCGCCATCGCCAAACTTCCGTACTCCTTAACCCAATCCACTAATCGTACCGCCTCGACAGTTAACATAGCGAATGGCTTGATTCGAAAGAATGGTACCAACACCGTGTTTATTGACAACAATATCATCAAGATTCAGATGCCCATGATTCTCGGGGTGGGAGGAGCGATCAAACCGAATCCGAAAACCACGTTCGCGGCGGATGTGGAGTACCGTCCTTTTTCGGGGAAACAGATCAAAATTCGAGACTCGATAAAACTTGTGCCCGGAGCGAAGGATGAGGAGTTTTACCGTACGCAAGATCCCGAATGGCGCAACGTGCTCGTTGTTCGCGCCGGTGTGGAGTACCTGTGGGCCACCAAAGGCCAGGTATTCCCGGTAGTGCCCCTGAGGGCCGGCTTTGGGATTCTGCCCGTTCCCCGAGCCAACACGGATGTCAATGACAACCCGACCGGGACCGCCACCGGCATCAACCTGTCGTTGGGGACGGGCGTGTACTGGACACAAATTCATTTGGACGTTGCTTACGCTTATGGAAGTCGAACAGAGACAGAGGGCGGCAGTCAATTCAAGAGCCGGACGCATCAATTTCAGATGACGTTTACCGGTTATTTCTAGACCGGACTGGAAAGAAAGAAAACTTCGGCGGCCGGGGTTAACTCGGCCGCTTCCTGCAAAGTAAACCCCTGCCATACCGATATGTTATACTAAAAGATTGAGAACGGGAGAAGTCGATGCACGGTAAAGTCAAGCTGTCCCAGCGCGAGATCAAAGAAGATAAATTCACGTCGTTTGTGCTGACAACCAGAGAGCAGTTCATGGAGAGCTGGCAGTATATCGTGATCGGCGTCGTGGTCATCGTCCTGGGTGTTGCGGGCGTCTTTTTCTGGATGAACAATCGGGACAAACAGCAGGCCGAGGCCGGCGCCAAGCTGTCCACGGCAATGGGCGAATATCAACGCAATAACGTGCAGGTGGCGCTTCTGGGACTTGGCCAGGTAGTAGAGAACTACTCCGGCGACGCCGTCGAGCAGGCCACCTTCATGCTTGGTAAGCTGAACCTGGAGAGCAGAAATTACGTCGAGGCCCGCAAGTATTTCGACTCGTATCTCTCAAAATACTCAGGCAACAAGCTTCTCCGGGCGGCCTCGATCGCCGGTTTGGGCGGCTGTCTTGAAGGTGAAGACAAATACGGGGAGGCGGCCGCCAAGTACGTTGCCGCCGTGAACGAGTATCCGGGCGGACCTCAGGAAGGTGAATTTCAGACCGCGGCCATGCGGGATTATCTGAGCGCCAACGATCTCCCCAATGCCCAGGCCCGGCTCGACGAAATCCGCAAGAATTTCAAGGGGACCGATAAAGTTTATCGGGCCGAACTGCTGTTCGCAGAAAAAACCTCCACGCGTTAGCGCTTTGGAGCCGGGTGCGTTGTGAGCCAGACTACGCCGATCCGGGTTGCCATTCTCTGGCACATGCATCAACCCGATTACCGGGAACCACATTCTCATCGCCTGTCCATGCCCTGGGTTCGTTTGCACGCGCTCAAGGACTATCTGGACATGCCCCTGCGGGCCGGATCGTTTGACTCGCTTCGCGTGACTTTTAATCTCGTGCCGTCTCTGCTGGACCAGCTCGAGGCATACACCAAAGGCGCCACTGATCGGCATCTCGAATTGTCGCGACTTTCCGCCGACGCGCTGAATCCATCGACCAAACTCGAGATCATTGAGTCGTTTTTCGCGGGGAATCCGATCCACATGATCGAGCCATACCCCCGCTATAGGCAACTGTACGCCAAGGCGAAGCAAAGCGCCGGAGCCGGGGCCAATCTCGCCACGCTCTTTTCTTCTTCGGAAATGCGCGATCTTCAGGTCTGGTCGAATCTGACGTGGATCGATCCATACTTTCGCGATGAATCGCCTGTTCGGGTGTTGTTCGCCAAAGAGCGATACTTTACCGAAGAAGACAAACAGGCCTTACTCGACTGGGAAATCCGTCTGATCGGTCGGATCGTGCCGGTGTATCGTCAATTGATGGAGGCGGGTCGGATCGAGATATCGTTTACTCCCTATTGTCATCCTATCCTGCCGCTTCTTTGCGATACCAACATCGCCCGCGAGGCCCTGCCGTCGATCAAGCTTCCCAAACAGCGATTTGCGCATCCGGAGGACGCCGAACGGCAGATCGTCATGGCGGCCGAGAAATATCAGGCGTTGTTCGGCCGACCGATGGTCGGTATGTGGCCATCGGAGGGTTCCGTATCCGAGCAGGCGCTGGATATCGCCGGTCGTCTGGGCATTTCGTGGGTGGCCACCGATTAGGAAATACTCTATCATTCGCTCACCAAATCGGGTCTCGATCGCTCCGCCAATCCGCTTCACACCGTCTATCGGTACGGAAACGGCCTGCGCGTGTTGTTCCGGGATCACGCCTTGTCCGATCGAATCGGGTTCGTCTATTCCGGCTGGGAGGCGGATCGGGCGGTGAGCGATTTCATCGACCAAATTCGCAATTTGCGCTCTTTCCTGGCGGGTCAACTCGACCGGGTCGTCGTGCCGATTATTCTCGACGGTGAAAATGCCTGGGAGTATTTCCCCAACGACGGCGCCGAATTTTTGACCAAGCTGTATACCGCGCTGACGACCGATCCCGAAATCACGACCGTGACGTTCAGCGAGGCGGTGTCGGCCATCGAACCACGACCTCTGCCGTCGGTCTTTGCCGGTTCGTGGATCAATCACAGTTTCGGTATTTGGGTTGGTCATGATGAAGACAACGCCGCCTGGGACTTGCTCCACCGGGCCCGCGCCGCGCTGGTGGAATTTGAACGCGCGAATCCCAATTTTGATACCGTGCGCCTTCAAGCGGCCTGGAGTCAGATCTACGTTGCCGAAGGGTCCGATTGGTGCTGGTGGTACGGCGACGAGCACCGGTCAATCCATCGTGATCAATTCGATCGGACCTACCGTCGTCATTTGATGGCCGTCTACGAGATCATCGGTCTTGCCGTCCCGCCGGAGTTTGAACGCCCGATTTTCGAGCGCCCGATATCGTCGTTTGTACATTTACCCGACCAGATGATCACCCCGGTGATTGACGGGCAAATCACGCATTTCTACGAATGGACCGGAGCGGGTTTTTTTGACTGTCTCAAGGCCGGCGGCGCCATGCACCGGGTGGACCAGAGGATTCTCGGCATTCATTTCGGCTACGACCGGGATCAGGTGTATATTCGCCTTGACTTTGTCGGACGACGTGAGCTAGAATCTGTCAGGAAAGCGGACTGCGTGGTGACGCTGTCGGGAGCCCAGGATAAGCGGTTCACGGTTTCGGCCGATCGTGACGGGTTGGCCGGAACGCTCCCGCACGGTCGATATGCGTTCGGCGAGGTGCTTGAGTTGGCGGTGAAAAGAGCCGATATCTGGCCCGATGGTTTCGGGCAGTTCGGAATCTCGATTGGCGTGTATGAAAACGGTCAGCAAGTGGAACAGTGGCCCGTGGATGAGCCGATACGCCTGACCGTTCCAGAGCCACACACGGAAATCGTGTGGCCGATCTAAATCACTGAAGGCGGGGGAGACCATGCCGGAATCATTTTTCCCGAAAGAAAACAACCCGACCGATCAGCCGGAACCGATGGCCGAAAAGCCGGCGCCATTGTCGGATGCTCCGTTGTTGAGCCACCCGACCGCTGAAGAATTCCCGGAAGAGAGCCGATTGGCCGCTCTGATCGCGTACATTCCGTTCTTGTGCTTCATCCCCCTGATCAATATGCGCGAGAACAAGAGCGCTCTTTTTCACGCCCGGCAAGGGACTATTCTCTTCTTGGTGGAACTGGCGGCAGGGGTTTTTTTGATCGATGGGATATCCGACTTTTTTTTCAAAGCGGTGCTAGTGGCCGCCGTCGTGATGTCGGCCGCCGGCATCTACTTCGCCCTGCAGGGGAAGAACTTTCGTCTGCCGGTCATCAGCGATCTGGCGGACAAAACGAAATTGTGAGGATGATCATGCGTCGCACTTTTCTCGTCCTGCTCGTCATCGCCGCCATTGTTGTTGGTTGTGTGACAACCGGACCGGGCGGCAAGAAATCATTTGTCATTATCCCGGTTTCGCAGGAAGTGTCGATCGGACAGGGAATGGCGGCCGAACTCTCTCGCACCGAGAAGGCCCTGCCCGATACGGCGTGGCAATCCTACCTGACCGAAGTCGGCCGGAAAATCGTCTCCGTATGCGACCGTCAGGATATAGAATACCACTTTGCCGTCATCGAGTCGGATCAAGTGAATGCCTTTGCCACCCCGGGCGGGTACGTCTATTTCTATACTGGTTTGCTCAGGGAGATGGACAACGAGGCCGAGATGGCCGCTGTAATGTCGCACGAGATTTCCCATGTCGTGGCTCGTCACGGCGCCAAGCGTTTGCAAGCCGCGCTCGGAGCCACGCTTGCATACCAGCTGGTTTTGGGCGGCGATAAGACAAGCGAAGCGCTGAAAGCCGCGGTCAACGTTGGCATGGGCCTGGCTTTTGCCGGATACTCCCGCGATGCCGAACGCGAGGCCGACAATTTCGGTATCCAGTACATGGTCAAGGCGGGGTATGATCCCAACGGCGCGGTGACTATGTTCGACAAGCTGGCGGCTCTCGGCGGCGCGAGCACCGCCAATATCTTTGAACAGTTGTCTTCGTCTCATCCCGAGACCGGCGAGCGAATTGACAATGCCCGTCGGGAGATTTCCGGAATTTCGCCACTGCCGAAAGGGGTTTCGCTTAACCGGGACCGATACCAAAGGATGATCAAGCGGTTCCCCGCGAAGAGTGTCAAACCCACGAAATAGACTCAGCCGGTGTGCCCGCATCAGAGCGAAACGCGGTGTTGGAAAAAACTTTCCCCACGCAAATACTTTTTGTTGAATTGTACCGCGAACAATCGCACCTTTTGCCCTCAGAAATGAGGGAAATTACCTGCGTTTTCCCTAAGATTGCTGGTCGATTTTCCGACAATTGAGTGTATAAGGACAAGTCGCGTACAATTCACGCCAACCGATTGAAACGCGGTGACTTGCGTGGCGGAAGAATGGCCGTCTTGGCTGGCTTGGTGCGCCGATTCAACAACCGCGATAGGTTAAACGGTCTGACTCGGCTCAGGGTAGAATCACCAAGACCGACAAATGCTGACTTTGGTCTGGTCTAATATTATGTGGTACAAACAGTTAGTCATACTTCTTTGCTCACCAGGGGAGCTATCACAAATAAGTTCTGGTGGGGTGTTCTCGGGCACTCGTCTTGCCATTATTCTGGATGAACAAGGGCGAGAGAGGTAAGGCCTATGTCTAAGCAGTTCCTGAACAGATTCTTGTATTTCTGGATACTCCTGATAGTTCTCGCGGCCTTGATCGGCCGGATATCCTTTGCGGCCCCCAACGCGGGCCGGACCGCCGCCGATTTTCTGCAGGTGGGTATAGGTGCCCGCGCCGCCGGACTTGGTGGGGCGTACACGGCCTTGGCTGAGGGTCCCGAGGCGACCTGGTGGAATCCCGCCGGACTTGCTGGGCTTGACCATAATGAATTACGGGTTGGACATTTTCTGTGGTATCAGGATATCACGCTGAACAACGGCGCGGTGGCGTTCCCGTTATCGCGGCGGGTCGCTATGGCCGCTTCGATGACATTTGTAAATTACGGTGATATTGTCGGGTACGATCAATTCGGTAACGAATCCGGGAATTTGGCGGCTCACGATTGGAGTGGCGGTCTGTCGGTGGGCGCTCAACTCAACGACCAGATCAGC
>JBGOTX010000012.1:0-12923 GCA_041476705.1 Candidatus Zixiibacteriota bacterium | reverse complement strand
TGGGCGGTGGCGTTCGGCCAGCTTGGCCTGTTCGCGCTCATTGAGATGGTCATATTCATTCTGATTCTGTTTTTCGGGTACTTTTATGCCTGGAAACGGGGAGCGATGCGCTGGGTATGAAACCATTTCCCGTCTATGCCGAACAGTTGCCCGGTGGCGCGATGATCGCCACTACCTTGGAAACAATTCTCTATCAGGGGCAGGCGAAATCGCTCTGGTACTTGCTTTTCGGAACCGCCTGCTGTGCGATCGAGCTCATGGCCACCGGCGCCTCGCGATACGACTTTGACCGTCTGGGGATGTTTTTCCGCGCCTCGCCGCGCCAGGCCGACCTGATCATTGCCGCCGGCACGATCACCAAGAAAATGGCGCCGCGACTCCGCCGGCTGTACGATCAAATGGCCGAGCCGAGGTATGTGATCGCGATGGGCGGGTGCACGATCAAGGGCGGGCCGTTCTACTATGATTCGTACGCGGTTGAAAAAGGAATCGATCATATCGTGCCGGTAGATATTTATATCCCCGGCTGTCCGCCGAGGCCGGAGTCACTCCTTGAAGGTTGCGTGCATCTTCAGGAAAAGATCAAAAAGCAGAAGCTCGCGGACAAGTGGCCCAAATCATGACGCGCGACGCGGTGAAGGCCTATATCGCCGCCACGTTCGGCGACCAGATGACCCTTCTTGAGACGGGTCGGTATGATCCGTTCTACCGGATCGAGCCGGGGAATCTGTTGACCCTGTGCCAGAAACTTCGCGATGATGACCGGCTGAAGTTCGATTATCTCTGCAACCTCGGCGGCACCGACACCGGCACGAACTTTGAGGTGGTCTATTCGCTGGCCTCGATCGCCCAAAATCACCGGTTGGATTTCAAATTCTCTCTGCCGTATGAAGGGGCGGAAGTCGAATCCGTTCAGACGATCTGGCCCGGCGCCAATTGGTTCGAGCGGGAGATGTGGGAGCTGTACGGAATCAATATTCGCAATCACGGGAATCTCAAGCGGTTTCTGCTCCCCGATGACTGGAATCAGGGGCACCCGATGCGCAAAAACTGGAACGCGCCCGATTTCATCCGCCTTCCGGAGATTCTGGCATGAGCGGACTCCGGACCGAAGAATTCCTGGTCAACATGGGGCCGCACCATCCCGCAACCCACGGGGTGTGCCGTCTTCTGCTGACCATGGATGGCGAACGGGTCTTGCATATCGAGCCGTATATCGGGTACCTTCACCGCTCGATCGAAAAAATCTGCGAGAACCGCACCTATGCTCAGTGTATCCCGATTTTGGATCGGTTCGAATACATAACCGCCATGTCGTGCAACTACACCTTTGCGCTGGCCGTGGAAAAGCTGGCCGGAATTGTGCCGCCGGAGCGGGCCGAATATTTGCGCGTGATCATGCTCGAGCTGAACCGGATAAGTTCGCATCTGTTGTGGTACGGCTCGATCGCGCTCGATCTGGGGGCGATAACCCCTTTCCTGTACGGATTCCGCGAGCGCGAATTGATCATGGATTTGTTCGAAATGACCTGCGGCCAGCGTCTGACGTTCAATTACATTCGGGTCGGCGGCGTGTCGCGCGATATTCCGGCCGAGTTTGTGCCCAAGTGCCGCGAAGCGATCGCCACGATTACCGAAAAGATGTCCGACTACGAAGGACTGCTCAACGAAAATCCGATCTGGATGGCGCGCCTGAAAGGTGTGGGCGTGCTGACTTCGGAAATGGCGATTGCGTACGGGGTGTCGGGACCATCGCTCCGGGGCTCGGGCGTGAAATACGACCTTCGTAAAAACGATCCGTACAGCATTTACGATCGGTTTGATTTCGATATTCCCACGGGTCAGAACGGCGACTCGTATGACCGGTATATCGTTCGCCTGAAAGAAATCAAGCAGTCACTGAAAATCATCACGCAGGCACTCGATGGTCTTCCGGCCGGAGATTTCAAAGCCAAGGTTCCGGGGGTGTTCAAGCCTGCCGCGGGCGAAGTATACAGCCGGATCGAAAACTCGCGCGGCGAACTGGGTGTGTACGTTCTCTCCGATGGCACCACCAAGCCGGTGCGGGTGAAAACGCGCGGGGGATCATATAATCAGCTTCAGGTTCTGCCGGAAATCGGCAAGGGACTCCTGATCGCCGATATCGTGGCGATCATGGCCTCGCTGGATATCATCATGCCGGAGGTAGACCGGTGATGATACTCGGCTCATTCGAATTGATCGGCATTTTCCAGTGGCTTCAGAAACTGCTCGAAAGTCTCGGCCTGCCGCCGGTTTGGCAGACGGTGGTGGCATACTTATTACTGGGCGTGATGATGTTTGCGCTGATGTCGGTGGTCGCTCTGTTTCTGGTCTGGTGGGAACGAAAAATTTCGGCGCACATCCAGCAACGGTTCGGCCCGATGCGCCACGGCTGGCACGGCTGGTATCAGACGATCATGGATGCGATCAAGCTGTTGCAGAAGGAAGATATCCGGGTCATCACCCGCGACAAGCCGGTCTTTTTCTGGGCGCCAGTAGTCTGCTTTGTCGCGGCCTTCCTGGCGTATGTGTGCATCCCGTTCGGGAACGGGCTGATTGTCGCCGATCTGAATATCGGCGTGCTGTATATCATCGCCGTAACCACCTTTACAATAATCTCGCTCTTGATGGCCGGCTGGGGATCAAACAACAAATATGCCCTGCTCGGAGGGATTCGATCGGCCGCGCAGGTGGTCAGTTATGAAATCCCGATGGTCGTCTCGATTCTGGTGGCCGTTATGTTCTCTGGTTCGCTTTCGATGGTGGAGATTGTAAGATCGCAGGAAGGACACGGGATCTTCAACTGGCTGATTTTCCGCCCGCCGTTCGGCCTGATTGCCTTTGTCACCTATATAATCGCCGCCACGGCCGAGGCCAACCGCACGCCGTTCGATATTCCGGAAGCCGAGCAGGAATTGGTGGCCGGATACAATGTCGAGTACTCCGGGATGAAATTCGCCATGTTTTTTCTGGCCGAGTTTCTCAATATGTTTACGGTGTCGGCGATCGCGACCGCCCTCTTTTTCGGCGGCGGCAACGGGCCGTTCCTGCCGTCGTGGATATGGTTCTTGGGCAAGACGATGACCATTATTCTTCTGCTCATGGTCATTCGCTGGACGATGCCGCGCCTGCGGGTCGATCAACTGATGGCGTTCGCCTGGAAATTCCTCGTGCCGGTCACGTTTGCCAACCTGATCGTGGCCGGTTGGATGAAATACGCGCAATGGTACTGGTGATATAGTGGGAATCTGGAAAGACATCAAAAACCTGTTCATCGGGATGCGCATAACCAGCAAACATCTGGGCCGGCACGCCATTACGATCCAGTACCCGGAACAGAAATGGACGATGCCGGAGCGATCGCGCGGGATCGTGGTGCTGTTGTCGGATAAAGAGACGGGCGAACTGAATTGCACCGCCTGCATGTTGTGCGCGAAGGCCTGTCCGACCGGGGCGATCATAATCGAGGCCCCCCGCGATGAGAACAAGAAGCGGCACCTCAAGAGTTTTGTGGTGGATCACGGGCTGTGCTGTTTTTGCGGTCTGTGCGAAGAGGCGTGTAATTTCTCGGCGCTCAAGATGGCCGGTAAGTATGAGTTTTCCTCGGTCACCAAGGACGATCTGGTGTGGGATGTGAACAAGTTGCAGGAAGTGGGCCGCGACGTTCCGTATGTCGACACGCGGAAGAAGAAGGTACCCCCCGCGGCCAAACCGGCCATCGCAACTCCTGCCTCCGGTCCCGCTTCGGCCCCCGGAACAGCCATTGCCGCCGCGGCCTCGTCTGAGGCCGAAACCTCCAATGCCGCCGGCGAGGAGGCGACGACATGACCGAAGTACAATCCGGCGTGGGCATCGTGTTCTGGATTTTGTCGATTGTCATCCTGGTGTCCGCCTTCATGGTGGTCAGTCTCAAGAATATTTTTCATTGTGCGTTGTTTCTGATTCTTTGCCTGGCGGGAGTGGCGGGGATTTACATTTTACTCAACGCCGAGTTTCTGGCCGCGGCGCAGGTGCTTATCTATGTCGGCGCAGTCTCGATCCTGATCATATTCGCGGTGATGCTCACCTCCAACCTGGCCGCGCAGAAAATACTGCAGACGAATGACAACGCCATGGTGGCGCTTGTGGTCTGCATCGGCTTTGTGCTCGGAACAGTCGGCCTGATCGGCGCCACGCATGTATGGAAATTCACCGACAAACCGCTCCCCGAAAACAACGTGCTGGAAATCGGCAAACTCCTGATGACCGTTTACATGGTGCCGTTCGAAGTCGTATCGATTCTGCTGGTGGCCGCCCTGATGGGCGCGATCATGCTGGCGCGCGAGGAGAAGAGCTGATGACCTATTATCTAACGCTCGCCGCGCTGTTGTTTGCTATCGGCCTGTTCGGCGTGATCACCCGGCGCAACACGATCGGCATTCTTATGTCGCTTGAGCTCATGTTCAACGCCGCCAATATTAATTTCGTGACCTTCAGCAAATACATTCAGGGCGACACCTTGGCCGGACAAATTTTTGCGATTTTCATTGTGGTGATCGCCGCCGCCGAGGCGACCGTCGGGCTGGCGATCGTCCTGCTGGTCTACCGCAACTGGCGCGGGATCGACGCCGATAATTTCAACGTGATGAAGTGGTAGTGACAGTATGACAGAGACCGCCTGGATTATCCCATTTCTGCCGCTTTTCGCGTTTGTCATGATTGTGTTCTTCCTGCGCTGGAAGGAAAAGGTGGCTTCGGGCTTTTCGATCGCCATGATCCTGGTCGACTGGGTGTTGTCGATCATTATTCTCGCCGAAACGCTCGGCCGCCACGGTGTTGGCTACGAAGCGAAAATCCTGCTGACGTCGTTCAAGACGTTCAATCTCGAACTCGGCATTCTGGTCGATCCGCTCACCGCGATCATGCTGGTGGTGGTGACGACCGTCGGGGCGTGCGTCCAGATATATTCGCTCGGATACATGAAGGATGATCCGCGCTTCAGCCGCTTTTTCGCCTATCTGTCGCTCTTTTTGTTCTCGATGCTTGGTCTGGTGCTGGCCAACAATTTCTTCATGATCTTCATCTTCTGGGAACTGGTCGGTCTGACCTCGTACCTGTTGATCGGATTCTGGTTTGAAAAGAAGACAGCCGCCGATGCCGGCAAAAAGGCGTTCATCACGACCCGCATTGGCGATCTGGGATTTATCGTCGGCCTTATGCTGATTGCCGCGTACTGCGGGACATTCAACTATCAGGGCGTGTTCGAGAAAGCGGCCTCAGGGACGATTCCGACCGGCATTCTGACCGCCGCGGCGGTATTCATTTTCTGCGGGGCGGTCGGCAAATCGGCCCAGTTCCCTTTGCATGTCTGGTTGCCCGACGCGATGGAAGGCCCCACCCCGGTGTCGGCTTTGATCCATGCCGCTACGATGGTGGCCGCTGGCGTATATCTGGTGGCGCGATCGATGCCGCTTTTTGTGACTTCGGCCGATGCCTCAATGGTCGTGGCGACTATCGGCCTGATTACGTCGTTTCTTGCCGCCTCGATTGGGCTCGTGCAAAACGATATCAAACGAATTCTGGCCTATTCTACTGTCAGCCAGCTTGGCTACATGATCATGGCGCTCGGCTTGTACGGCTACGACACGGCCAATGGCCAGCACTCGGCAGGATATGTTGCGGGTACCTTGCACTTAATGACTCACGCCTTCTTCAAAGGACTGCTGTTCCTTGGCGCCGGGTCGGTCATTCACGCCGTGCACACCAACGATATTCAGGAAATGGGCGGTCTTCGAACCAAGCAACCGAAGACCGCCATTACCTTCATGATCGCCTCACTGGCGATTGCTGGTATTTTCCCGCTCTCCGGTTTCTGGTCGAAAGATGAGATTGTTGCTTCGACCGTGCATCACCCGATGTTTTTCGTCCTTACGCTGACGATCGCTTTCATGACCGCCTTCTACATGTGGCGGCTCTGTTTCCTGACTTTCTTCGGCGCCCCCCGCAATCAACATCGGTTCGACCACGCGCACGAGTCGCCCAACGTGATGACCTGGCCGCTCGTGTTTCTGGCCGGCCTCTCGATCTGTTCGGGGTGGGTCGCCCTACCGTGGCTCGAACACGGATTCTCGTCGTTTGTCTATCACGGCGAACCGCATCACGCCGAACCGGAATATCTTCTAATGGTGATTTCAACTCTTGTGTCGGTGAGCGGGATCGGTCTGGCCTGGCTGATGTACTACCGCAAGGCGATCTCCGCCGACGAAATCGCGGCGCGCTTCAAGCCGGTCTATACGCTGTTGTACAACAAATATTATTTCGACGAACTTTACGACCTGATCATCGTTCGCCCGGTGTTGGCGACCGCGCGTTTTCTCTGGACGTTCGACGCCACCGTTGTCGACGGCGCGGTGAACGGCACCGCCTGGTTGACCGTGCTCTGGTCGGACGCCAAGCAGTGGTTCGATGTCAAAATCGTTGACGGCGCGGTGAACGGCTCGGGCTGGCTGGTCCAGCAGGGAGCGGCCGGTCTGCGCTTTGTGCAGTCGGGGGCGGTGCAGTTCTATGCCCTGTGTATCGCCGCCGTCATTGTGGTAATCGGATTACATCGCTTCGAAATGATCTCCGACAAGGGGGCATGGAACGGGATCGTGACTGTCGCGTTCGTGATCGGCCTGGTCGTGCTTGGATATGTGTCGCGGTCGCTGTGGCGACGGCAGAATCCGCCGCCGGTGGTTGAACCTGAAGAAGAGTCTGTGCGCGTGGAGGATAGATAACCCTATGGGTCCATTAAGCTCGTTAGTATATGTCCCGCTGTTGGGGATGGTGATTGTCATGTGTCTGCCCAAGGAGAGCAAGACCGCCATTCGATGGACCGCGGCCGGTATAAGCGTTATCCCGATGCTCGTGTCATTCGCGCTGACGTGGGACTACTTCTTCAATCACGCCTCTTCGGCGGCCATGGCGTATGTCGAAGGACCGTTCGACTGGATTCCGTCGCTCAACGTGCAGTACTATCTCGGTGTCGACGGTATTTCGATCCCACTGCTGGCTCTGACCGGACTCCTGAGCACGGTGTCTTTGCTGGCCTCGTTCGGGATTCAAAACCGCGTGAAAGAATATTTCGCCTTCTTCCTGCTTCTTGAAGCCGGCATGATGGGCGTGTTTGTGGCGCTTGATTTCTTCCTGTTCTACGTTTTCTGGGAAGTCATGCTGGTGCCGATGTATTTCCTGATCGGCGTCTGGGGCGGCCCGCGCAAGGAGTACGCCGCGATCAAATTTTTCCTGTATACCCTGTTCGGTTCGATCTTCATGCTGGTGGCAATTTTGATTCTGTACTTTACGTCCACGCCGCACACCCTGAACATGATGACGCTCATCCAGAGCGGGTCGACCCTGACGTACACGTTCCAGATGGTCTGCTTCTGCTTCTTCTTCGTCGCCTTTGCGATCAAGGTGCCGGTCTGGCCGTTCCACACCTGGTTGCCCGATGCTCATGTGGAGGCCCCGACGGCCGTATCGGTGATTCTGGCCGGCGTGCTTCTGAAAATGGGGACCTACGGCATGTTGCGGGTAAGCTGGCCCATGTTTCCGGCCGCGCTCAAAGACCTGGCCTTCTGGATTGCGTTGTTGGGCGCGATTGCGATTATCTATGGCGCTCTGGTGTCGATGGCGCAGAAAGACCTCAAGAAACTGGTGGCGTATTCATCGGTGTCGCACATGGGGTACTGCATGCTGGCCCTGGGCGCGTTTACCTCGGCCCAGGCGATTACCGGCTGTATGTTCCAGATGGTGTCGCACGGACTGATCACCGGCGCGCTGTTCTTGCTGGTCGGCATGTTATATGATCGAGCGCACACGCGCGAGATTGCCGCTTTCGGCGGTCTGGGCTCCAAACTGCCGGTGTACTCAAGCATCATGTTCTTTTTCGCAATGGCCTCGCTCGGTCTTCCCGGATTATCCGGATTTGTTTCCGAAGTCATGATCTTCCTCGGCTCCTTCAGCGTGCTGAACAAAGTTCTGGTCGGTATCTCCGTGCTGGGCGTGGTGCTGGGCGCGGCGTATATCCTTCGCATGGTCCAACGGGTGTTCTTGGGCGACTTTGATCTGGGGAAGTGGGGGAAACTGACGGACATCAACAAGCTCGAACTGGTCACCGTGGTGCCGCTCATGGTGCTTACGCTCTGGATCGGCGTCTATCCCAAACCGCTGGTCGACCTGATGAGCGCCACCCTTACCAACCTGATTACGCTGATGCAACGGTAAGCCGATGACAACCGCCGCACCGACCATAAATCTGACCCTGATGATCCCGGAGATATTTTTGTTTCTCTGGGCCTGTCTGGTATTCACCTACGATTTGATGAGCAAGCGCAAGTCCGGTACGGCGGTGGCCTGGCTGGCGCTGGCCGGCCCGGTCCTCACTGGAATACTTACGCTCGTGTTGTTCTTTGGCGGGTCTTACGGGTACGGCAAGGCGGCGGGAAATATGTTTATCGTCGACCCGTTGGCCCTGTTCTTCAAAATGGTTTTCCTCGGAGCGGCCTTTTTCGCCATCGGCAGTTCGTTTGGTCTGGTGAAGGACCGCATCGTTAATCACCGCGGCGAGTTTTTCGGACTGATTCTCTTGTCGACTGTCGGCATGCTCTTTCTGGCCGCCTCCAACGAGCTTCTCTCGCTGTATGTCGGGCTGGAGCTGACTACCATTCCGTTGTTCGTGCTGGCGGCGTTTTTCAAGGATGATCGGTTGTCGGTCGAAGCGGGTATCAAGTATCTGATTATTGGAGCGCTATCTTCGGCGCTGTTGCTGTATGGGTTGTCTTTTCTCTACGGTCTCTCGGGAACCACCAACATTCTGCAGATGAAAGTCAGCTTGGCGTACAACCAGTTACAGCACGAAGGGGACATCGGAATTATTCTGGTGCTCTCGGTGCTTTCGCTTTTGGCCGGACTGGGATTCAAGCTGGCTCTGCCGCCGTTTCACCAGTGGGCGCCCGATGTCTATCAGGGCGCGCCGACGCCGGTGGCGGCCTTTCTCTCGGTCGGCTCGAAAGCGGCTGGCTTGATCGCCTTTGCCAAAATCATGGTCAACGGTCTGTTTGCCTTCTGGGATCCGGTGATGCTCCCCAATGACTGGGGGCGGCTCACGGCGCTGTTGGCGGCGGCCGCGATGATCGTGGGCAACGTGTCGGCTCTGCGACAGACAAATATCAAACGGATGCTTGCGTATTCGTCGATTGCCCAGGCCGGGTATATCATGATCGGGATGGTCGCGATGAACGAGTATGGCCTGAGTTCGGTCGCCTTTTACATATTCGCCTACATGTTTGCCAATATGGGGGTGTTCGCGGTGGTCGCGCTGATCGAAGACAAAACCGGATCGTGCGAAATTTCCACCTACGCCGGTTTGTCGCGCACGTCGCCGTTCCTGGCGATTACCATGACCGTGTTTCTCTTGTCCCTCACCGGCATTCCGCCGCTGGCCGGATTCCTCGCCAAGTACTACGTCTTTGCCGCCGCAATCCAGTTGGCTGGCACGTCGAGTCTTTACACCTGGCTGTACTGGCTGGTGGGAGTCGGGCTTTTGACCTCCGTCGTGGCCCTGTATTACTACGCCAATATCATCAAGCAGATGTATTTTGCTCCCCAACCGGCCCCGTATACCGTGACCTTCAGCGCGCCGATCATCATTGTTCTGGCGGCCGCGCTGTGCGGCGTGGTCATCTTTGGATTGTTCCCAGAACCGATTTTGCAGTTTGCCCGGAATATCCCCCTCTCCTATGGGTTTATCCTCCGGTAGGGGGGACTCGGTTGACTTTGACTCATTGAACGTCTATACTCACGGCGAGTGAAGAGGTTGCCGGACGTCGTCATATGCCGTTACTAAGCGGACTGGTCGGTCTCATCAAAAAGTATTTCCTGAGCGGGGTTCTGGTCGTTGTTCCCATCATACTGACCTACCTGCTCTTGAGAATCCTCTTCAATGCGGTCGATGGCATTCTCCAGCCGATAATTCTGCAGATTTTCGGGGTGAATATTCCCGGCCTGGGACTCGCGGCCACCATTCTGCTGATCTTTGTCGTGGGTGTCGTCACCCGCAATCTCATCGGCGCGCAGTTGGTGTCGCTCTGGGACAGCTTGATGGAGCGAATGCCGGTCATCCGGCCAATCTATTCGGCCAGCAAGCAACTCCTCGAAGCCATGACTTCCAGCGGCGCCGGATCTTTTAAGGAAGTGGCGTTGGTGGAGTATCCCCGCAAGGGGATATTTGCGCTTGGGTTTGTGGCCCAGCGCGTGACGGTGGATAATGAACGAACGGTCGGGGAAATGATCACCGTCTTTATTCCGTCAACTCCGACGCCGATGTCCGGGACGGTGGTATTCGTCCCGGCCGCCGAAGTCATCTGGCTCGATATGACTGTTGAGGCGGGGCTTTCCTACGTGGTATCGGGGGGCGTGGCGCTTCCCCTGGTGCTACGGACTCGCGCCGGTTCGAACCGCCCCGCCCGAAGAGGCAGTGCTTGAAACTGGCCAATCTATTGCTGGAGCGTCGAGTGACCGTCGACCTCAAGGCACGCACCAAGGACGATGCCGTGCGCGAGCTCATGGGTCTGATTCGGGAAGAGGGGGTCGAGCTTGACTACGACTCGGTGCTGGCCTCGATTCACGAGCGCGAGGAAGTCGAAGATACATCGTACGGTCATGGATTTGCCTTCCCGCACGCCCGAACCGATGCCGTCCACGAGATGTTCATCCTGATCGGTGTTTCGCGGCGCGGTTTGGAGGGAAAGACACCCGACGGCATTCCGGTACATGTCGTCTGCCTGTTGCTTACGCCCTCGACCATCGCCAAGTTGTATCTCCAGACCCTCTCAGGTCTGGCGACGTTCGGTCGGCAACCAGGGACGCTCGAAAAAGTGATCGCGGCGGCGACCCCTGCGGATATCGTCAAGCTGATTTCAGACGCCAACGTGGGAGTCGATAAGGAACTGATGGTGAAGGACGTCATGCGTCACCATGTGGCTTCGGTCACGCCTGATAACACGCTCAAAGACGTCGCCAACGCCATGTTCCGCCACCGTCTGTCGGCTGTGGCCGTGATCGACAAAGCGGGGAAACTTCTGGGCGTGATCAATGACCGTGACCTGATCAAGGCGGCGCTTCCCGACTACAAAGCGCTCATTTCCAATCTCAACTACTCCATGGATGTCGAGCCGTTTGAAGAATTGCTCAAGCAGGAAGACAAAATAAAAGTCTCGCAATTGTACCGGACCGACTACGAAGTCACCACCCCCGAAACCCGGATCGTCGAGGTATCCGCCATGATGATCTTTAAGGACGTTCGCCGGGTCTTTGTGACGCAGAAGGGCAAATTGGTCGGGGTGCTCTTGCGCAAAGACATTGTAAACATGGTTATTCGGGGTTAGTGACCATTCTGATTCACCAACCCTCCTCACCTTACCCATGACCACTTCGCGACGACATCACTACGTAATTGACCCGTATCTGTACATCATCGTGCTGACAGCGGTCGGCTCGACTCTGCCCGGACTGATTCTCGGAATCACTCACGCCGAGATTTCGCCGCCGCTGGGCGCATTTTTATTCGGTGTCGCGATCTTCGGCGCCGCTTTCATCTTGTCATGGGCTTCGGAAGCGGCGGAGATTGATATTTCCAAGTCGCTGGCGGTGGCCATTCTGGCCCTGATTGCGGTTCTTCCAGAGTATGCCGTCGATTTCGTTTTCACCTGGAATTCAGCTCGCGACCCTTCGCAGTCGCATTATGCCATCGCCAATATGACCGGCGCCAACCGGCTGCTGGTGGGACTGGGGTGGCCGGTGGTGCTCTTGATCTACTACTGGGCAAAGGGGAAAAAAGAAATCGTACTCGACAAAAGCCAGCGGATCGAGATTTTCTATTTGGCCATGGCGACCCTATATTCTTTTACGATCCCGCTCAAGGGGAGCTTGAATCTGATCGACACCGTCATTCTGGTGGCGCTGTTCGTGATGTATATTCGGCGGGCGTCGCAGGCGGAGAGCGAAGAACCGGAGTTTGTTGGCCCGGTCAAGATTTTGGCCAACATGCGAGATTTGCCGCGACGAATCGGCACTGTAGCCGCTTTCATCTATTCCGGGGTTGTCATTTTTTTCGTGGCCGAGCCGTTTGCCGAATCGCTGGTCGCATCGGGGAGGGTCTTTGGCGTGAGTGAGTTCCTTATGGTGCAATGGGTCGCGCCGATCGCCTCAGAAGCGCCGGAGTTTATCGTGGCCTGCACGTGGGCATTTCGAGGGTCCGCCGGCTCGGCCCTCAAGGCGCTGATATCATCCAAAGTAAATCAATGGACATTGCTGGTGGGAACTCTGCCGCTGGTGTACGCTTTTTCAAGCGGGTATATCCGGCCGTTTCAACTCGATACTCTGCAGGATCACGAGCTCTGGCTCACCGCGGCGCAATCGCTGTTCGCCGTGGCGGTGTTGGTCAATCTGCGGTTTAACCGATCGGAAGCAGTGTTACTCTTCGTCTTATTTGCCGTGCAACTGGTTTTTGAGAAGACTCGATATCCGTTAATCTACGTCTATATAGCGCTGGCAATTGTGGCCCACGTCATACACCGCGGCAACTTGTTGCCTGCGATGCGCAGTGGCCTGGGGCTCAAAACCAAACCGGGCGATTAGAGCGGCTTGATTCATTTCGCCCCACAATCTGTTCAGCTCTTGTAGGGAAAGTTCGTCCGCGAACCCGCCATCTTCTACACACGGAAATATTTGCAATGGCGGGTTTGAAGACAAACCGCGCCCTTGTATCTTGAGATTTGGATATATCTATGTCACCAAAGTACATTATGGAGAAGAAGTCGAGGTCGCGGGCGACGGCTTGTGGCCTCGGGGTGGCGCCGAGATCGTCCCGCCCTAGGGCAGTG
>JBGOTX010000011.1:0-12967 GCA_041476705.1 Candidatus Zixiibacteriota bacterium | reverse complement strand
TGCCTGACCAAGTACAACGGCAACCTCGGCGCTAATGGGTGTGTCGCGTGGATGTTCGAAAGCCGGGGTGTTATCACGGTCGAGCTGAACGCCGCCGACGAAAACAAATTGATGGAGCTGGCCATGGATGCCGGCGCGGAAGACTTCAACAGCGAGTCCGGGGCGTACGAAATCATCACCCAGCCCCACGATCTTGAGGTGGTAAGAGAGGCCCTTGAGAAGGCCAAAATTCCGATTGTTTCAGCCGAAGTCACGATGATCCACAAGAATTCGGTCAAGTTGACCTCGGAATCGGAGGCCTCATCGATGCTCAAGCTGATGGAAGCGCTCGAAGAACACGACGACGTGCAGAAGGTCTACGCCAACTTCGATATCGATGAAGAGCTTTTGAACAAGCTCGCCTGACGGCCCCCTGACTATTTAGCTGGACAGAAGAAGATCCGGTCGGACGCTGAGGCGTCGGACCGGATCTTTCGGTTTTGGCTCACCGTGAGCTTTAAATTGTCCCGACTATGGGCAGGTCGGCAACGGCGTGAAGGTCACATAGAGATAATTGACCAGCGCGATGAGGTCGCTTATATCTATCGCTCCGGTCATATCCATGTTGGCCTCCGCCTCACAGCAAAGAGGCGCGAGGGAGACATACAGGTGATCGACGAGCGCGGTCAGATCGGAAATATCCACGCCCTCCAAAGGATCGCAGTCAACGTTTCCCGTGTTTCCTACACAGCAAAATATTCCCTCGCACTCATCGGGAAGCCCGTTCTGGTTGAGATCGTGAAGTATACCCAGAGCGAAATCGATATCATCGGCCTGCTGATTGCCGTTGCAGTCGGCTTTGACACCCCAGTTAAATGTCTGCGTGACGGTACTCTGGCGGATGAGGGTAGTTGGATATGTCACCTTCAGCGTGAGCGTTCCAGCCGACACGGGTAAGGTTGTATACATATCCTCGGCCTTGAGCGGAAGTGTGGGGTTGGTGGCGAAAGCAAGAAGCTGACCGTTCATCCGCCATTCGTAGGTCAATCCGCTGATGGGAATGGGCGTGATGCCAATGTTCACGGGTGCATTACCGACCAGCGTCGTCGAACCGCCGGGCGGAAATACCGAGTCGGCCAGAGCCACTTCGCCGAACAATGACTGCATGTTAGCTTCCTTGCAGATTGGGCAGAAAGAATATCCGAGCGCCCGCATGAGGCAATTGAGGTAAGGTCGATAGATGCCCGTTGTCTGGTACCGGGCTCCCTCAAATGTGCCAACCACATTGGCATACGCTCCGGTTTGCGGAGTAGGAAGCGGCGTGCCGGGATTCACCCAGATGGACCACTTTAGGCCTGGGCCGGAAAAGTCGTAATCAACATTCGGTTCCGGGTCGCCCGGCGGATACCCCGGATACGGGTCAGAGTACTCATCGGCCAATCCGGCGTAGGTGTGGCCGTATTCGTGCAGAATGATTTCGCTGGCCGACGGATGCACCGATGAAACGGATATCCCGCCGCCCGAGCCGCCGTATTTGGTCGAGTTGACCAGGATAAAGATAGCGTCCCACATACCCGCCCCAACCCAGGTGTCGGCGGCTGAAATCGCCCTGGAGTACCCGGTGCCGTCGATGGCCAGCAGGCGTTCGATGCCTGATACCCAGAACGAGGAGTTGAAATAGGTGTCTTTGTAGGTCCCGAAAGGATCGTTGTCAGAGCCGGACTGATTGCTGGTGACGTCAATCCGATACACATTGGCGACGCTGAAAGCGACATCCCACGGCGATTTTCCCAGAAAGGCATTGACCAGCGTGTTGGTGGAAATTGTAAACGCTCCGGTGCTGAGGTCGGCCGCTGTGTACCCGTCGCCCATGACAACGATAACCATCCGGTTACCATCGGGGCCGGTATTACGAATTTTGGTCGACGCGATAGGAGCGGCGAGGCGCGGCCAGGCAGTGACAATCTGCTCGATCGGTATCTGAATGGACGTTTGCTCGAACACCGGAGGAATGGGCAGAGAAGGAATTGTACGCCGAGTGATATTCTGTTGAGTCAGGCGGACAGCGGCGGGGGCCGCTGAGAGACCGGGACCGGTCACGCGGACTACAATCACCCCCTGATCGGGAAACAGTATTTGGCAGGGTTGCCCATCGATAGGCGCCGAACGAAAGCCGACAGGCATCTCGAACTGGGCGGAGGCAAGATTTTTACCGCCGGCGTCAAGCCAGTCCAGGGTATACGCCACTCGCACCGGGGCGCCTTCCAGCCCGGGAGTACGGGGGATTTTGGTCATCGGCGCGATGCGGGTGGCGACAGGCAAGGACAAAGAGTTTTGATCGTATGAAAAAACCAGTTGCCAGTATTGCGGCGCAGATTCCGCGGTTGCGCCCAGCGGAAGGGCCGCCAATGCCATCAGCACGACAAACCATCGTTTCATAGCAATCTCCTATGACACCGACCCAAGGCGAGAGCACGTTATATGAACTAACATATCCGCCGGGCACTCGGTGTCAAGACCTATCTTAGGGTCGTCGTCGTATGATCGTAAACCGTCCATCACAACCTCTGGTCGGTTCACCGCTTTTTTATTGTTATTATATCGGCCGTGTGGCAACTTTATCCTCATGCGAATACTTGGCATCGATCCCGGTCTTCAGGTGACCGGCTATGGCGTTCTGGACACTTCGGGAGCCCCCCCCCGGCTGGTCGAGGCAGGGGTTATCCGGACGAATGAGCGAGGGACGATGGCCGAACGATTGGGCGAAATTGCGAACGGGCTTGAGGAGATTATCCGTGAATTCCGGCCCGAAGTGGTCGCGATTGAGGAGTTGTATTCTCACTATTCTCACCCCAAGACGGCCATCATCATGGGGCACGCCCGGGGGGTCATTATTCTGAAGGCGGCCGAAAAGGGGCTGGCGGTGTATCCTTACGCCTCGACGCGAATCAAGAAATCGCTGATTGGGAACGGGCGGGCCACCAAGGGACAAGTTCAACTGATGATCCGCTCCGCCCTCGGACTGAAGCAGGTTCCGGAGCCGCCTGATGCCGCCGATGCTCTGGCTGTGGCACTTTGTCACTGCCGGGCGCTTGAACACAATGTCGAACCGGCGGGTGTGCGATGATTAATCGGCTTACCGGGGTGCTCCGACAAATACACGATCAATATGCGCTGGTTGAAAACAACGGCATGACGTACGAGGTTCTTTTGCCCTCGGCGGTGGCGATGAAGCTTAAAGACGGCGGACTGAATCGCGATATTGCTTTTGAAACGCTGTACTACATCGAGGCGGGGGATAAGAAGTCGAATCATTACCCTCGTCTGGTGGGTTTCACCAATCCCGTTGATCGCGAATTCTTTCAGATATTCACCCAGGTACCGGGTATGGGAATCAAGAAGGCGCTCAAATCGCTGATCCTGCCGATTCGGGATATCGCCATTGCTATCGAAAATCGGGACATTGGCACGCTCAAGCGTCTGCCGGGAGTCGGCAATCGCTTGGCGGAGATGATCATCGCCGAACTCAACGGCCGCACGGCCAAATTTGCGCTGTCGAGGAGCGATGAGCCGCTGGCAGTCCGCGAGGCGCCGACCTCGCCGGTGTCGGAGGAAGCGGTCGAAGTATTGTTACAACTCCAGTACAAGCGGGCCGAGGCCGAAGAAATGGTGGCGGTGGCGCTCAAGTCCAACCCACAGGTCAAACAGGCCGAAGATCTGATCCGAATCATCTTTACGAATGAACAAAAAGCACGGGTAGGAGTCTGATGTCGCGCGAACGAATTGTCACCGGCGAAGCGCTGACTCCCGAAGAAGACCTGGTCCAGTTTTCACTTCGGCCCAAGGCACTTCGCGAATATATCGGGCAGAAAGAGCTCAAAGCCAAGTTGGAGATTCTGATCGCCGCCGCCAAAGGTCGCCGCGAGCCGGTCGAACATATTCTGCTGTACGGTCCCCCCGGTTTGGGTAAGACCACGCTGGCGCATATTATCGCCCACGAAATGGGTTCCAAGATCATCAGCACATCGGGGCCATCGTTGCAAAGAGCCGGCGACCTGATGGGAATACTCACCAACCTGAACGACGGGGATATCTTATTCATCGATGAAATCCATCGCTTGTCGACGGTAATCGAAGAGTTCATCTATCCGGCGATGGAGGATTTCAAAGTTGATTTCGTGGTGGATAAGGGTGCGTTCGCCAAGGTGATCAATGTGCCGCTCAAGCGGTTTACCCTGGTAGGCGCTACCACGCGGGCCGGGATGCTCTCTGCTCCGCTTCGTGATCGTTTCGGTTTGCACTATCACATCGATTTTTATCCGCCATCTGATCTTGAGGAGATAATTGTCCGCTCGGCGAAGCTGTTGGATATCGCGATCAACCGCGAAGCCGCCTCGGCGGTGGCGGTCAGGTCGCGGGGCACTCCGCGGATAGCCAACCGTCTGTTGCGACGAGTGCGCGACTATGCGACGGTGAAGGCCAACGGACAGATTACACCCGAAAGCGCGGGAGCGTCGCTTGATTCGGAAGGTATCGATGTCATGGGGTTGGATCAGTTTGACCGGAAACTGCTGAAGATCATTATTGAGTATTACAAGGGCGGTCCGGTGGGTGTGGAGGCGCTGGGGGCGACGCTAAACGAGGAAGTCGATACGCTGGTCGATATGGTTGAGCCGTACCTTCTCAAAATCGGCTTCATCCAACGAACTAAACGGGGGAGAATGGCTTCGGACGAAGCGGCCCGTCATCTCGGGCTCAAGCTTCCCGGCGCCACGCCTCAGCAGACGCTGTTTTAGGCGCTACGCGAGCGCACTGGTTTTTTACTATGGCCGACTTGTTTCACACCTCCACTGCTAATTGGGTAGGCATCGGGGTGACGACCGGGCTTCTTCTGCTGTTTTTCTTTTTCTATTATGGGTTCCCCGATTGGCTGAAGCGACTTCGACGGCGGTCGCGGGGCGCGGCTCCGGATATGCCCTCGCGAAGTCTCGGCGGAAGGCCGTGGTGGCCGAGCCGACTTCAACCTCTGGCGGTGTTCGTGGTATCGGTGTATTTCGGCACCGTGTGCCTGTGTGTCGACAGCTTCTGGGCGGGAATTGCATCGATCTTGTGGTTTGTGTGGGCCGGTGTTGTGGCTGTATTCTTCTGGATTTGGCCAGCGTATGTTTCGTCGTTGGAGGCGTCTTTCAATCGGAAAGAAAAGCGCCGGAAGATGCAGGATTCGGCTTTGCGGTTTCCGGAGGGGGACGAAGCCGATTTTCGGGTAGTTTCTCCTTATGCGCCGGTTGATTCAGGTCGAAAACCTTGGTGGCGGCCGCGACGACGGGGCGATTCGGTCAACGATTCTCTTGCTTGAACGGGGGTACAGTATGCCTAATGATGAAATCCGCTTACTACTCGAGTCGCTCGGCGGGCAAATTTTGGAGTCGCAGAACGACCCCACCGGCGCGGTGGCGATGCTGATTTCCGAGACCGTCAAATTTCGCGACCAGTTGCGCCGGGAGGCCGGGGCTATTCTCACCGTGGGGGACACCCGCGCGGCCCTCGATGCTCTGGAGCAGTATCTGAGCGGCAATGGACTGCCCTCGTCACTTTCCGGCGAGCAGGCGGCCCTGGCTCAGCTCTATGTCGATCGCCTCACGCTTTTCAAGCGAACCTGAAACCGTTTAGACGCTGGTGGGACGGCAGACGACGTGAACGTCAAACTGTTTGATTATCATCTTCCGCCGAAATTGATTGCCCAGACGCCGCTCGCGCGGCGCACCGGTTCCCGTCTTTTGATAGTTGATCGTCGTTCCGGCGAACGATCACACCGTCGTTTCCCCGACCTGCTGGAATATCTGAAGCCAGGCGATGGGCTGGTCATCAACAATACCAAGGTGTTCAAAGCGCGGCTGTGGGGACAGAGGCAGTCGGGCGGGAAGATTGAAGTATTTTTGGTACGTCCGGCTGGGAAGTCAGCCGAACGGGGAGATTGCTGGGAAGCTCTGGTCAGCCCGTCGAGACGATTACACGAGGGGGAAGATATTCTGTTTGATGAATCCCATTTCGTGACGCTCTGTCGGCATGTCGACAATGGGCGATGGATCGTTGATTTCGGAACGGCGCGCAACCGGGCGGTCATAATAGCAAAACATGGACATGTCCCCTTGCCGCCTTATGTTCATCATGAGGACGGCGCGCTCGACCGACGGCGGTACCAGACGGTATTCGCCGACGCCAAACGCGAGGGAGCGGTGGCCGCGCCGACGGCCGGACTTCATTTCACGCGCAACCTTCTTGATCAGATTCGAAACAAGGGGGTGGAGATTATCGAAGTTACCCTGCATGTCGGCCCCGGGACGTTCAAACCGATCAAGAGCGAGGATATCGAAGATCACCGGGTCGATCCGGAATACGCCGAGTTGTCGGTACAGGCGGCTAATCAGATCAATACGGTCAGGAAAAACAGCGGAGCAATCTTTGCGGTCGGGACAACCTCGGTCCGCACTCTTGAATCGGCGGCCTCGCAGGGAAAGCTCATTCAGCCATTCTCCGGTCAGGTTGACTTGTATATCAGGCCGGGGTATCGGTTTCGGTTCGTCGATCATCTGGTGACGAATTTTCATTTACCGCGGTCGTCGTTGCTGGTTCTGGTCTGTGCGTTCGCGGGGCGTGAGCCGGTGTTCGATGCCTACCGGGAGGCGGTCGAAAGAGAGTACCGATTCTATTCGTACGGCGACGCCATGCTTATTCTATAATCAGCTTTTCCTCCAACAATAAGTCATCTATATTCACGTTACATGAAGGCCCACGCGGTAATAGTGGCGGCCGGCAAATCGGTGCGATTTGGCGGCGGTACGCCCAAGCAGTTCATTCCGGTGTGCGGACGGCCGTTGTTAGCGTGGACAATCAGCCGCTTTGAAGCGGCCTCGTCCATCGACGGAATAACGGTGGTGGTTCCTTCGGAATACGTGGAGATGACCAGGCAAATGGTTCAGGCCGCGACATTCTTTGCCAAAGTTCGGCAGGTGGTGGCCGGAGGTGACACAAGGTCGGATTCGGTACTGGCCGGATTGCGCAGTTGTCCTGATCCGGCCGGATTGGTGGCGATCCACGACGGCGCCCGACCGCTGGTGTCGCCGAGCGACATCGACCGGGTGGTAGCCGTTGCGGCGTCAGGCGAAGCGGCCATGCTGGCTGTTCCGGCGAGTGACGCGATTAAGAAAACACGGGAAGGCGTAATTCTGGCGACGGTCGACCGTAGCGACCTGTACTACGCCCAGACGCCGCAGGTGTTTGAAGTCGCGGCTATTCGAAGGGCTCATGAACAGAGCCGAGGACGGTCGATGGCTGATGACGCCTCGCTGGTTGAAGCCAGCGGCGTTTGCGTGCAAATCGTGGAGCCGACCTACCCAAACATTAAGGTAACACGCTCCGAAGACCTCATGCTGGTGGAAGGCGTGTTGCAGCGGGAGAAGCATGGCTGAAGTTCGGATCGGACAGGGGTTTGACGTTCACCCGTTCGTGGTCGGACGAAAGTTGGTCATAGGGGGGGTTGAAATCCCGTTTGAAAAAGGCCTGCTGGGGCACAGCGATGCCGACGTGCTTTTGCACGCCATTGCCGACGCCCTTCTGGGTGCGGCGGGGATGGGCGATATTGGCGTGCATTTTCCGCCGGGCGATTCACGCTACAAAGATGCCGACTCGTTGTTGCTCTTGAGAGAAGTTTACGCAAGGATAGTCGCGGGCGGGTTTGAACGAATTGTCAATATCGATGCCACCATTATGGCCGAGCGCCCGGCCATGACTCCGCATATTGCGGCCATGAAATCCCGGATCAGCGAAGCGCTGGACTTGCCCGTCGGCCGGATCGGTATCAAGGCGACCACTTGCGAACGGCTCGGCTTTATCGGACGCGAAGAAGGGATCGCCGCACTGGCCGTGTGCCTTATTACCACCCATGACTGATTCCCTCCAGCATATCAATTTGTTCCTCGATCAGCTATTTGCGCAGGGGCCGTGGCTGGTGTACGCCGTGCTTTTTGCGGCCTGTTTTGTCGAGAACATCTTTCCGCCTTTTCCAGGGGACAGTTTTATCGCGGTGGCCGGGGCGCTGGCGGCGGCAGGTCGGCTCAGTTTTCCGCTGGCGCTCCTGATAATGATAGCCGGTGGGATGTGCTCGGTTATGCTGGTCTATTGGCTGGGCCGGAACTATGGCCGGGAATTCTTTATGCGAAAGAATTTTCGGTATTTTTCAGCGCTGGATGTCGTGCGCATGGAGGCACGGTTGGAAAAGTGGGGGATGGTAATCCTCCTGATGTCACGGTTTGTCCCGGGGGTGAGATCGGCGCTGGCGCTGGCGGCCGGAGTGGCCCGATATGACACCATCAGGATGTTTGTTTTCTCCGCCGTGTCGTATCTGGCGTTCAGCGCCCTGCTCATGTATGTTGCCGCCTCGGTTGTTCGAAATTTTGACGAGATTGAGCAATTGGTTGTTGCGTATAATCGGTTCATCTGGCCGATAATAGGAGCAGGAGTATTGATGTTTGTCGGGCACCGGTTTTGGGTGCTCCACCGAAAGAGACGGTCATGAAAGTACTTGTTCTGGCGGGCGGAAACTCGAGCGAACGGGCGGTCTCACTCAATTCCGGCTCGGCAATAACGGCCGGGCTTCAGCGGCTGGGGCATGATGTTCAGGCGGTCGATCCAGCCACGGGCCGGATGCTTCTGGATGCTCAGGGCAAATTTCTCGCCGGCCCGTCTTCGACCGACTCGCACTTGCCGGCGGCGGCGGTTTCGACCGATGTGACAGCGGCACTGAACAGCGGCGGGTTAAGCGATGTCGACATTGTCTTCATCGCGCTTCACGGCGGTGCGGGGGAGAACGGGACGCTTCAGAATCTCCTTGAATTGTGTGGCAAGAAATACACCGGCTCGAATATGACCGCTTCGGCCGTGGCAATGAACAAAGCGATGACCAAGCGGTTGATGGCGACAGTCGAAGTTAGGACGCCCGACTGGGCGCTGTACCATCTAGCCGAGAGCAAGGCCAGCCCGGACACTATTGATGCGGTGAAAAGCCGATTTTGCTGTCCGTTTATCGTGAAGCCGAATGACGGCGGTTCAACGGTCGGGCTCACCAAGGTTGAACGTATCGAGCAGATTGACGAGGCCTTTACAGCCGCGGCGAAAGAATCACGGCATGTGCTGGTAGAAGAATACATACACGGTCGCGAATTGACGGTGTCGGTCCTCGATGGCGAGGCGCTTCCGGTGGTGGAGATTCGCCCGAAGAGCGGGCTGTATGATTATGAAGCCAAGTACACCAAAGGGAAATCCGAGTATATCGTTCCGGCTCCGGTGGATGCAAAGATTTCCGCCGAGATGCAGGAGGCGGCGCGGCGAGTATACGAGGTTGTGGGGGTGGCCGGGCTGGCCCGGATTGATTTTCTCCTGTCCGATGACGGGCTGGTATATTGTCTCGAACTGAACAGTCTTCCGGGAATGACCAACCTGTCGCTGGCGCCCATGGCGGCCAAGGCGGCGGGGATAGATTTCGATCAGCTCCTTGATCGCATAATCAAATCGGGCCTCAATCGCCGCGACTGACCCATGGAAAAACTCAGGCCGAGGGCTGTCATCTTTGACCTTGGTTCCACCCTCATCGAATACGAGGCCGTTCCCTGGGAAGAATTGAACAAATTGTGCGCCGAGGCGAGCCGGAAATTCCTGGCGAAGAACGGATACGCCGTGCCGAGCGAGCCGGAATTTTTCGCCTCGCTCGAAGCGGCCAAGAGCGATTATCGCCGTTGCGCCGACGAATTGCTGATCGAGTGGGATGTGGTTCAGGCGGCGACAAAGCTATTTGCGCAGATGGGGTGGGAATCGACCAACGGTCTGGCCGAGAAATTTTTCGATGCCTACTACGGCCCGGTGGACAAACTGCTGTATGCCTACGACGACACATTGAGTACGCTGACCCGGCTTCGGGCGTACGTGGGTACGATCGGCCTGATTTCAAACACCGTGTTTCCGGAGCGGGCGCACCATCATGAACTCAAGCGGTTCGGAATCGCGCCGCTGTTGAATTTCACGATCTTTTCATCGTCGTTCAAGCTCCGCAAACCGCATCCTGATATTTTTTACAAAGCCGCCAATCTGGCCGGTGTCGCTCCGCACGAATGCGTATATATCGGCGACCGGTACAAGGAAGATATCGTCGGTCCGACAAGTATCGGCATGCCCGCGATCCTCAAGGTCAAGGAAGGGCGCGAGTATCCATCCGAAATGACGTCGCTGACCCGCCGGATAGATCGGCTGTCCGACCTGTTCGACCATCTCCAGTTTTGATTGGACGAGCGCTCGCTCGCGCCGGATATTTAACACAACAGTAAACAACCACAAGAGGTGTCAGTTTTGATAATAACTAAAAAAAATTTAAAGAAATTAAAGAAGCCAACGGCGTATCGGGGTACGAGAGCGAAGTTCGCGCAATCATGCGCCGCGAACTCAAACCGCTTTCGGACGGACTGGAGTTCGACAAGATGGGCTCGATCCTCGGCCGCAAGAAGGGCTCGGCGGCATCACCACGGGTGATGGTAGTGGGGCACATGGATGAAATCGGATTCATGGTCAAAGAGGTGACCAAGGACGGGTTTATCAAGTTCCTGCCGCTGGGCGGATGGTGGGGACATGTCGCGCTTGGCCAGCGGATGAGGATCATGACCTCGCAAGGGCCGGTGCTCGGTGTGGTTGGGTCGAAGCCGCCTCATTTGCTGACGGCGACTGAACGTGAAAAAGTGGTTGAGATCAAGGATATGTTCATAGATGTCGGCGCGCAGGCCAAGTTCGACGTGAAAAAGAAGCTTGGCGTTAAAGTCGGCGACCCGATCATACCCGACAGCAACTTTACGATCATGGGCAACCCCCAGGTCTATTGCAGTAAGGCGTTTGACAATCGGGCGGCGTGTGCGGTGGTGGTCGATGTCATGCGCAAATTCAAAAGCGCGCGACACCCCAATACTATCCTTGGGTGTGCGTCGGTACAGGAAGAAGTAGGGCTTCGCGGCGCACAAACGCTGGCGCATATCGGCGAACCGGATGTGTGCCTTGTGGTCGATGTCGGTATCGCTCAGGATATTCCGCCGGACGGCGCGAGCAAATCCGAAAAACTCGGCGGCGGGCCTTCGATATTGCTTTACGATGCGGGCATGATCCCGAATCTCAAACTCCGCGATTTGGTAGTCAAAGTGGCTGAGCAGAAAAAGATACCATTCAACCTGACGCACATGGAGCGGGGCGCGACCGACGGCGGCCGTATTCACGTGAGTCGCGCCGGTGTCCCCTCGATCTGCATTGGTCCGCCGGTGCGATATATTCACAGCCATAACGGCCTGATGCACCGGGCCGATTATGACAACACCGTGAAACTTATTTCGGAAGTGATCGCGCGTCTTGACGCAAAGACGGTGGCCGGATTGGCGCAAGGGTAGGACGCATGGCGCTGGTATTTCGCAACAGCATGACCCGTACCAAAGAGGAGTTTGTTCCGATCGAGCCGGGAAAGGTCAAGATGTATACCTGCGGCCCGACGGTTTATAACTATGTGCATATCGGGAACCTTCGTACTTTCATGTTCGAGGATCTGCTGAGGCGGTACCTTAAATACAAAGGGTACGAGGTGAATCACGTCATGAACCTGACGGATATCGACGACAAAATCATTCGGGCCGCAAATACCCAGAAGGTTTCGTTGAAAGAATTTACCGCTCCGTTCATTCAGGCGTTTTTCGATGATATCGACGCGGTCGGCATTGAAAGGGCCGAACGATATCCGGCGGCGACCGATCATATCCCGGAGATGGTAGCTATCGTCAAAGATCTCGTGGTGCGCGGCATGGCGTACGAAGTTGGCGGCAATTACTATTTCAAAATCTCGGCGTTTCCAGCATATGGTCGGCTGGCTAATCTTGACCTGAGCGGTCTGAAGGCGGGAGCGCGGGTAGCGGCGGATGAATACGAAAAGGAATCGGTGTCGGATTTCGCGCTCTGGAAAGCCCACGATCAGCTTGACGGCGATGTGTTTTGGGAGACTGAGATCGGCAAAGGTCGGCCGGGGTGGCATCTGGAATGCTCGGCCATGTCGATGCGGTATCTTGGCCGGCACTTTGACCTTCACACTGGTGGGGTCGACAACATGTTTCCGCATCACGAAAATGAAATTGCCCAGTCGGAAGGGGCCACCGGCGAGAAGTTTGTCAATTACTGGCTCCATGCCGAGCACCTGATTGTCGAGGGGAAGAAAATGTCCAAATCGCTGGGGAATTACTTTACCCTGCGGGACATACTCAACCGGGGGTATTCCGGCACAGTGGTGCGATATCTGTTGCTATCCACGCACTACCGCCAGCAGTTGAATTTTACGTTTGAAGGACTGGAAGGGGCGCGTGGCGCCCTTGAGCGGTACAATGATTTCATCGGGAATCTTGAAGATTTCGCGGGCGGAACAAGTAATGGTGAAGCCGCCGCCGTGCTCAAACAGGCAGGCGATGGGTTCGAAGGGATGCTTGACGACGATCTGAATATTTCCGGGGCGCTCGGCGTAGTGTTCGATTTTATTCGCGATATTAATCGACTCAAGGCCGAAGGAAATTTGTCGGTGTCGGAGCGGGATTCGGCGCTGTCGCTGGTGCGAAAGTTTGATGCGGTGCTTGGATTTGAAATCAAGAAGCAGTCGCTTGAATCCGAGGTCGAGGCGCTTATCGCCCGTCGCCAGGCGGCCCGCAAGTCCAAGGAATTCGCCCTGGCCGATCGGATTCGCGATCAACTTGGCGAGATGGGCATTATTCTCGAGGACACCCCCCAGGGCGTGAAATGGAAGAAGCAGGTGTAGATCGGGTGATGCAGGTCGCTTGACCATCACCGGGTTTGCGCCGTTATTAAGAGCGGACAATAGCCGGCGTAACTCAGTTGGTAGAGTACCTGATTTGTAATCAGGCTGTCGGGG
>JBGOTX010000010.1:0-13798 GCA_041476705.1 Candidatus Zixiibacteriota bacterium | reverse complement strand
CCCAGCCGTTCACAGAGCAAGCTCAATTCATAATTGGCGATAATGGTGGCGTGATTACGGCGGGCAATGCTTATGGCGTCGCCGATGTGATCGTTGTGGGCGTGGGTGACAAGCACATGCTGGACATCGACCTGATCCGGCTCAAGCGGCGCTGAGGGATTCCCGGAAAGAAATGGGTCAATGATTAACCGGTGCGAGGCGTCATGCAGTAGGACGCATGAGTGACCAAGAAATTGTGCGCGAGGCATAGTTCCTCCTCTTCTCTCGCGCGGTCAGGCCGCGGACATGGCCGAGGTCTCGCGGATAACTCCCCCGCCCAGAACGGTGTCACCATCGTAAAACACAACTGTCTGCCCGGGCGTGATCGCGCGTTGTTTCTGCTGAAAGATAACATGGATGCGCGAGTCGGTCAAGCGAATCAGGCGAGCGGGGGCCGGTTTGTGCAGGTAGCGGATTTTCACCAGGGCGAACTCGGGAATTGCCGTTGGATCGGCCGCCATCCAGTTGACCGAATCGGCGATGAGACTGTCGGCATAGAGCGCGTCTTCTCCGCCCACCACAACGCGATTGTCGGCCACATCGATTTTTTGCACATAGAGCGGCTTTGGATTCGAAACGCCCAGCCCCTTGCGCTGGCCGATCGTGTAAAACGGCGTCCCTTGATGAGTTCCAAGCACTTGCCCGGCTTCGTCGACAATTTCCCCCGACTCGAACCTTCGATGATGCTTTTCCTCCCATTCGCTCAAAAATCGCCGATAATTGTCGTCGGCCACAAAACAAATCTCTCGCGATTCCGCCTTGTCGGCGGTGCGGAGGTCATGTTTGCGCGCAAGATCGCGGACTTTGGCCTTGGTCAACATGCCCAAAGGCATGAGCGTCTTTGAGAGCGCATCCTGCGAAAGGCCCCAGAGCACGTACGACTGATCGCGCGTACCGTCGACTCCCTTGCGAATTCGGAGACGTCCGTTTTCGCCGCGCTCAACAATCGCGTAATGACCGGTGGCAATGTACTCACATCCGAGTTGCTCGGCTTTAAGCAGGAAAGCATCCCATTTGACTTCGGAATTGCAACGGACACACGGATTGGGGGTCCGGCCGGCGCGGTACTCGGAGACAAAGTTCTCGATTACTTTTTCACGAAAATCGGCCGAGAGATTCAGCACATAGAACGGCGCGCCAATGGCGTCGCAGACAAAGCGGCAGTCGGTGATTGAGTCAACCGTGCAACAACGACCGTCTTTATGGATATCGCCGCCGACTTCAACATAGTCCCACAACTTCATGTGGGCGCCAATGACCTCATACCCCTGTTCTTTTAACAGAAGAGCGGCCACGGAGGAATCGACTCCCCCGGACATGGCGACTAAGACTCGGACGGCCATTATGGACTTCCTTTTAATCGGTTGGACGACGGCTCAGGCCTGCGTCTGGGGGTGTACGGGCGACATGGCGCGAAGCCGCTCGATGATCGGGGGCAGGACCTTCAGCACCCGATCAATCTGCTCTTTCGTGGTCGACCGTCCCAGTGAGAAGCGAATCGCTCCCTGTGCCACTATCCGGTCGATGCCCATCGCCACCAGCACGTGCGACGGTTCGGTCGCGCCCGAAGTACAGGCAGACCCGGACGACACGGCAACCCCTTCGATGTCCAAGCTCAGCACTATCGATTCGCCCTCGGCTCCCGTAAACGACAGGTTGGCCACCTGAGGAAGGCGATTCCGGCGCGGACTGTTGAGATGGGTATGGGGAATGCGCGCGAGAACGGCCTCAATAAAATAATCGGTCAACGCGCCCAGGCGAGCCGAGTCATCGGCCATGCGTCGGCCGGCGATTTCCAGCGCTTTGGCCAAACCGACTATCCCCGCCACGTTTTCTGTTCCCGGTCGGCGCTTCTTCTCGTGCGAGCCGCCGTAGAACAACGGAGTGATCTTCACTCCTTGCCGCACAAACAGCGCCCCGGCTCCCTTGGGACCGTAAATCTTGTGTCCGGTCAGCGACAGCAGATCAACGCCGAGCTTTTTGACATCGACCGGCACCTTCCCTACCGACTGGACGGCATCGGTGTGAAAGAGCACGTTTCGTTCGCGGCAGACCTCGGTCAGCGCAGTCAAATTCTGAATGGCCCCCGTTTCGTTGTTGCCGTGCATGACCGAGACGAGGAAAGTTTGGTCGGTCATTAATTGCCGAAGAGAATCCGGCGAGGTAAATCCTTCGCGATCCACCGGCAGTTTGTCGAATCCAAACCCGTGTTTGTGATGAAGCCACTCGGCCGGTTCGAGCACCGCGTGATGTTCGGTTGAGCCGACAATGATGTGATTTTTTTTCGCCTGCCATTGAAAGGCCGTCCCAAGAACCGCGATATTATCCGATTCGGTGCCGCCCGATGTGAAAAACAATTCCGATGGTTCGCAGTTGATAAATGCGGCGATCTGTTCGCGGGCGGTCTCCAGCGCCACCTTGGCGTCGCGACCAAACTGGTGCACCGAGCTGGCATTCCCAAATCGCCGGCCAAAGTACGCCTGCATGGCATCGACTACTTCCGGTTCTACCGGCGTGGTGGCATTGTGGTCAAGATATATGGGGTCCATACTTGTCATCCTCGCATAATCCGGTTCTGTTCATTAGACCACGCGGGCGGAAACGATTGTGGCCCGTCGATCTCTACGTTAGAACGCGTACAATATAGTAAAGTGCCAGTGATCTGCAAAACCGAATTTATCGTGGGGAATGACGCGGGCGTAGTCGAGGCGGATTGGTCCGGCCGGCGACAGAATCTGAAATCCGGTGCCGTAGCTGTAGGCCATATTGCGAAAGGAAATTTCACCGGCGGTCCGGTACCCGTTCCCCATGTCGATAAAGGCCGATTGCCAGAGCGGCCAGCGCTGAAAGAGGTTACCTATAAGCGGGAGCCGGTTTAGGAAAGGGATTGTCCTCCAGCGGAACTCCTGATTAACGACCAGAATGAACTCCGCGCCGGTCGGTTTGCCGAAAGCGTCTTTTGGGCCAAGTTCATTCTCGGCGAAGCCGCGCACCGTGTTGGCGCCGCCGAGGTATTGGGCCTCGTCGACAAAGGTGAATTTGGGACTGCCGTACTGGTGGGCCCATCCGCCTTTGAATCGGGTGGCGGAAATCCATCCCGGCCAGACCGGCTGATAACTCGACCAGTCCGCCTGAATCTTGACAAAATTCCCGTCGCCTCCGAGGATGCCGCCGTAATACTGAATGTTCACGCGCGACAACGACCCGCGGCGCGGCACAAAGATGCTGTCGCGGCTGTCCCGTCGGAAACCAAACGTCAGTTTGCGACGGCTGGCGTTCGAGGTAGGTCCGCCGAGCGAGTCGGCCAGAAGACCGGTCAGATCGGTTAGTTTGACACCGACATATTCAAACCCGAGCGAGGCCCGTGTTTCCTGGCTGAATCTCACGCTGGTTTCTGCGGACAAGCTGAGCGCCGTCCGCGTAAAATCCTGCACTGGATCACGGAGCGGCGGATCCCAAGCCGCCGACAAAGTGAGCGGCATGCGAACACCCAGGAACCACGGTTCTGTATAACTCAGGCGATACGAATGGGTGATGAGCCGCGCCTGGCGGCCGATACCAAAGGCGTACGAGGCGCTGAGGTCGTACCGCCGGGAACCCAGGAAATTTCGATTGAGATACCCCAGGGAGGCGTTCCATTCCAGATCGCGGACGGCCGATTGTCCGGCACCGGTCTTGACGGTAACGGCTTTGGCTTTCCGTTCACGGACCGAAAGCGTGAAATCAGGCCGCATTCGATTGGGACTTTGAGGCGATTGGCGAAGTTGAAAGGTTGTGAAATACCCCGATTCGAACAGTCGCCGTTGGGAATCAAGGATATCGTCACGGCGATACAGCGCACCCTCGCTGATCTTGAGTTCTCGTCGGGCGCAGTACTGAGGAAACAGTTGAGAGCCCTCGACGGAAACTTTCCCGAAATGGACCAGCGAATCAGATGAGATGTCGAAATGCACCGCGCTCAGAGGTTCGGCAGTACCGGTATCCAGTGAGTACGCGACCGCCGCATATGGATACCCGTTATTAGCCAGATACGATTTTATCTCGAATACGGCATTGCGAATTTCAAACGGATTCATTACTTCGCCGGTTTTGAGTCGTCTGGCAATCCCCTCAAAATTCCCGAGCATGGATGAGTCGAAAAGGCCGGCGACGGTCTTATCACCATAGCGATACTGCCGACCTTCATCAACGACTACACGGACAAGGGCATTGGAATCCGCCGGAAGCACCTCAATCGACTCGTGAACCCGAACGCCGAGAAACCCTTTGAGGTAGTACAAGTACTTGATTTCCAGAGTATCCCGCTGGACGGTCTCCCGTTGGACCCGACTGCGCCGATCGGCGGCGAGTGCCCGAAGGACACTTCGCTGTCGGGCATACATCCGCTGGCGGATTTCCGAACTCGGGAAGAAGTGATTCCCCTCGATAGAGATGGAATCGATAACGGGGTTCTTCCCCGCCCACTGGAGAAACGTCCGGTCGGCGGCGTCTGCACTTCCAGACAGTCCAGCGCAAAACACTACGGCCAAGCCGAGCGATTGCCTGAGAATTCTTGGTCTCACGCGCCGAATCAACGGGTTACAACTCCCAATGAAGTTTCAGGTTCAGTTGATACAATTCGTTTTCATCCTTTCGGCCTTCGATAAGAAACGACTTGTTGAGCCGGTATTCAAAACCGACTTGCTGACTCTTCTGACCGAAAGCGAAGCGACCATATACATACAGGTTGGGCAGAAAAGGAGTGTAGCTTCCCGCAGTCACGCGCGACTTGAGCGGATCCAGTTCGCCGCCATAGGTCGGATCAATTTCGAATGTCTCCACGCCGATTCGTCCAAGCTGTTTGGCGCCGATTTGCGACACTCGAGAAGAAAGCAGATCGGTCAATCGCTGGCCGAACTGTCCGGTCGCCGCCGCGGAATCGGACGAATAATAGTTGGCCACGATCAGCGGCAAAATATCCTGCTGACTGAACTGCGATCCCTCGCAAGGATCAATCTGTGGAGTTTCCAATGTTCCCGTCACATGAACGCACAAGTCAATATCTTCGCGCGTACTGTCGGTTTCCCGACGCTGACCGGGGATCCGAGTCCAGGCCGTAATATCCAGACGGGGGTTGAGATACTCGATGTCCTCGAGCGTCACTTTGCTGTCCGGATCGATCCGAAACGTCTTGTCGAACAGGAATCCCTTTCCGCGAAGAAAAGTCATCTCCCCCACAAATCGATAATTCCCCTTTTCTCTGATCATGTTGATATTGCCGGACAATTCGGCGTCGACATCGGAGTTTTTTATCCAATAGTTCGATGGAATGTCAATATTGAGATTCAGGTTCCATGAGTCGTCGGTGGAGAGGGCCTGCATGAGCGGCGAGCCCTCGTTGGCCGTGGCAAAGTCGGCCCGGTACCGCATCGCCAGCAGGCGAAGATCGCCGGTCACCTCGGGGACATTGTATCCCTCGACGTGCAACTCGCCTTCAGCTTTGCCGGTTATGTCATCCAGCTCGTACCGGAATGGAAATTCCTTAGGCAAACTGACATCGACATCGTAGTACAGACTATCAAGCGACTTGACGATGAGACCGCCGTCGAGAATGGCATAACTGTGTCGATTGCGGTTCTGTTTGTCAAGAACATAGGCCTGAACCTTATCTATGACAATCTGATTGTCGTTCATGGTGACCGCGGCCGAATCAGCATATAGCGTGTCGGCCAGATCATAGTATTTGAGCCGCCCGTTCTTCAACCAGGCCTGGCCATCGAGATGCGGCTCGCTGGGAGTACCGCTGAGCTGGAATCCGGCATAGAATTCTCCCTGAACATCTTCTACCGACGGCAGAAAGAGGTTGACCAGATCGAAGCGCCGGTCGGACATGGTGATCTTGAGCGACATGGGCAGCTGAGGCAGTCGTTCGACCGCCCGCTGAGTAAGAGCCAGATCGACGAAGAAGCTTCCTTCCGCCCTGTACACACCGGGTTGCGAAAGCACGATGAGTGAATCAACCGTCATCTTGCGGTCGGCATACTGTACACCGAATGAGAGATCACCCAAGCGAAGATCTTTGTAGAAAAGCGAATCGAGCGACCCGGAGCCGGTGAAGGCGGGATGATCCATGTCTCCCCGCAGGTTGACCTGACACGAGGCCAGAGCCGCCACCGGCCAATCGCTACGGAACAAGTGAACCCAGGGGGTGACCTGTGCATTCTGAAGCAGGATGGACGCCCCCAGCGTTTCATCATAGTTGACGCGACCGGACACGGCGAGGCGGCCGCGCCCGTCGGTGATCGTGGCCTGCGTAAAATCGTATCCGGCGCTGTCTATGTCGATCGTGATATTGTTTTTGTTAAAGAATTGTTGATCGAAAAGCGTCCACCGCAATGTGTCCATTCTCAGATGCGACGGATATGCGGCATAATCCAAGTCACCCCGGCCTGAAATTGACGAATATTCGTTTTCAGAAAATAAGGTGTCAATCAGTACATGACCGGAGTCCAAGGTGAGTCCGAGAAGCAGTGAATCGTACGGAATATTCCAGGCGGTCCCTTTCGCAAAGCGGCAGTGCACCTCCCCCTTGGGTGCGCTGAAAAACCGGGGGATCTCGAAGTCGGCGGCGAATCGGGAAGTGTAGAGCCCATACAGCCAGAGCGAATCGGAGACTACCGAGCCGCGTACGTCCGGGTCGGAGGTTCGGCCGATGATCGTCCAGTCGCCCCGGCAACGACCGGATGGCTTCTTGATGAAATACCGGTCCTCGTATCGATCGAGCCGGGGCAGGTCGCCGACAACATGCAGATCCATCAGTCCGGAATATTCGACTTTCCCGGAAGCGCGCAGCCAATTCTCGTAATACCGGACCGCGAAGCCGTCCAGAAAGCGAATCGAGTCGGTCGTGACATGTATAGTACCATGCTCCTCCTGAATCGGATATTCGTCGAACGACGACTCGGAAATATCGGTGGTGATGGTCAAAGATAGATCCCGGTTGCGAAACGATTGACCATGCAGCTCAACGTGGCCGCTCAAATTAGATCGGAACGAAGTCGGCACGAGACGCTGAAGATCAAATTTCCGGATGTCTGTTTCAGCAGAATAAGCTTCGGGGGTGGCGCCGAAATCGATCCGGGCTCGTCCCGCAAGTTGGCTCGAGTCAAACCAGGTGCCGTGAATAGTGTCAAGGAATAATTGCTTATCGACCAGATGAAAGGAGGTTTGGATGTCGTTGAACTTGGCCACGAGAAATGTGCCGGCTATCTGAAGTTGCCCGCCGAAACCAGCGGTGTCGCGCCGGACATTTCCTTTGAGATTGACCAGACCTGACAACTCCGGTCCACCAAACTTCTGCGACTCGGCCAGATTGACATTGTCCGCCGTCATTTCCACCGATCCGAGCTTTTGCCTGACATCAACCAATCCGGTCATGTTCAAGCGGGTGCTGTCGGCGAGGACATGCAAATTTTCAAAGTAGAGATTATTGCCGCTGAAAGTCAGTTTTCCGCCACCCTCTTTGACGATCAACTGCGGCCGTTCGGCCACCATCTGCAGGCGCTTGATATCCAAAGCATACGTGCCTTCTTCGATCAGAAACGACGCTTCCAAAGAAAGATGCCGCGCGCTGATCGTGTCGGCGGGGGTCGTATATTCGAGACCGGCGTCGTTCAGGAGGAAGGTGGCGATGTAGAACGAGGGTGGCTCGCCGGCGCCGCTTGAATCCTTCGAGGTGGCGAATTGTGGCAGGAAGCGGCCCAGCGAGTCCTTCCTGACGCGCAGATTCAAAGAATCGATTTCGATGAGAGAAAACCGCAGATTTTGATGCCAGAGGTTGGTAAACGAGTAGGAGGCGGTAATACGCCGGGCGTTCATCGTCTCAAACGTAGTGAGCGAATCGTGATAGGTTGCCACCACGTTTTCAAGAATTATCTGGTTGACGACATCGCCTTTGATGGCGCCTATCGACACCTGAAATCCCGTACGCTGAGCCAGCAGAGCATTCAGTTTGGCGTTGACGTTTTTTTCCAGGCCACCCATCGGAAACAGATAAATATACCCGCCGCCCACGACCAATGCCACCAGCCCAAAAAACGAGAGAACTATTTTCTTCCAGCGTCGCATTACGCAATCCCCAGCCGGGCCAAAATCTGTAGTGCCTCAGAATAGGCGGGCGCGGCCACATCGCGGAGGTCCTCAATCGCCTGCACTACCTGCGCTGGTGCGGCGCCCACTCGAATGGCCCCCCTCAAGTGGGACATGAGCTGGCGGGGGCGGTTATCAATCATGAGAAAGGCCACGATAGAGAGTTCACGCAGGACAATATCAAGCTGAGGCCGCGACAATACCTTTCCATACCCTTCTACGACCATCCAGTCGAATATTTCCGGCGCAAACGACCTCACCCGGTCCTGCAAGCGGTTTGAATTGTCGCCGTAAACGGTCCGATACAGCTCCTCTCCCCTGTGTGACCAGGTCTGAATGGCAAGATCGGGCAGGTAGGCCGAATCGCCGTTGGGTTGTGGCCACGCGGCGGCCAGTACTTCCCCGGCTCCCAGCATGCGGGGAAAACCAAGAAACAGGTATGACTGCAGGACAACTTCGTACAAGGCGGTTCGATTGATCCCCAGACGCCGCGCCAGACTAATCGCTTCGGACATGGCGGTTTCATCAGCCATGGCTATCGCGGCAGAATAGGCGACTATTCCCCTTGGTTCATCGTAACCGGCGGGACCGGCCTGCCTCAGCCGCGCAATAAACGGCCGGACTGATGGACGACTGCTCATCCTGACAAGGTATGAACCAGCCGCACCCTAAGGCAATTTCAAATTAGTCGATTAACTGCAGGCGCCGCTCGACGCGAGACATTTCATCTTTAAGACGAGCCAGTGCCTGGAAGAGGGAGTCCGTAGTCCGGTTGCGCGGAGCGGAGCGGGGAGCCAGGTCCACCGCCGGGTTTGTCGGGCGCCGACCAATAGTCACTTGGGTCGAATAGACAGCGCCATGCCGCGCCAGTTGCAGGGGGACAATTGTACCCGGCTCCAACTGAGTCACCACCGCCGCCAGATCGGTTGAAGTACTGACCGAGCGGCCGTTCAACTCCAGGACCAGATCGCCCGGCATCACTCCGGCACGGGACGCCGGCGAACCGGGCAGAACGACAACTATCATAACTGCCCGATCAAGAAGGGCAGGGACACGGAACTCGGCCGGCACGGTCAGACTGTGACTCGTGAGTTCCATCGGCGGATCAATCGCGATGGCCCTCGAGGCCACCCCAATGAAACCGGCTTGACGCGAACCATAGGCGAGCAGATAGTTGACAATGGCAGGAATCTTGTACGATTGAAGCGCAGTTGCGGCTGGGCCGGGTTCGCCGACATCACCGACAATAACCCCGACCAGCCGACCCGACAGGTCAAATATACCACCTCCCACGGAGCTTGAGCTGACCGGAATAGAAAATTGCAGGAGTCCGTCGGGTCGCGAGCCGGCGCAGAAGCCGATCGAAGGAAACGCCCGTAGACCGTAGGCATTGGCCAGCGAAAGCACCATCTGGCCGGCACAGCCGGTCGGATCGCTGAAAGTCACCGGTGCACCGACCGGCATATTCGGCCTGAGGATAGCGAGATCGTTGCGATAATCGACCGCGACCACTTCCGCTGGAACCGAGCGTTCTTCACCGGTGACCAAAATCCGATCGCACCCTATCACCGTATTCGAACTGACCAGAATATGTCCAGCGGAGTCGCAGATTAACCCGGTGCTGAAACTTGTCTGAATCATCTGACTTGAGGAGCCCTGGGTAGGGATCGAGATTGCCCTTGTGGCCTCAACCGAAACCACCGAACGCGACAGGCGATAGACAAGGTCATTCAGCCCGCTTTCGAGTTGCTGGAGCGGCGCGTCGGCGGCCTGGCTTGTGGCGGCAAAAAAGACCGCCAGAAAGAAAATCGATATCATCCTTCCGACGGTCGTTTCGAGGGAATTACACATTATCAATAAACCTTGTCGTTCTCCTTATCGGCAACGTTTCTGCCGGATTGGTCATAGACTCGAATCACGGGTGGCACCGGGTAGATGAACACCAAATATGGCCGGCCATCGCGAAATACGAGACCCGGCTGAGCTTGGCTGGCAAACTCTTCGCCGCTGAAACCGGCTGGCTGAGTCAGGGAGTTGGTCAGGCGGGAAAGACGATCTGTCTGGGCCAGCTGATTGTTGAGTGTCCAATCGCGCTTCAGCGGCATCGCCGTCAAATAGTCATCATTCTGGGCGATAGACACCGGCGGAACTTTTTTATTAGGGTGATTATCGTCGGGGACCTGTAATAGATTGACCGCCATGAGCGCCACGGCCACAACCGATACCGCCATCGGCACGAGCTTTCTCCACAACAACCAGGGAGCGGGTTTGGGGAGATAGGCCCGGGTTCGGGTTTCAGCAAATCGTTCTTGCGCCAGCCGGTCGATCAGGCGGCTGTTAAAATCCGACGAGAGCTGTCGACTCTGCATCTGCTTGGTCGTCAGGCGCATCGACCGATACACGGCCTCTTCGCGGCGACAGTCCGGGCATGTCGACAGATGCTCTCGCACGTCCCGCAGGAGCGCCCCGGTCAGCTCATCATTAGAGAAGGCCGACAGGTAGGAGCGTACTCTTCGACAATGCATGATATTCCTCCATCTTTGGCTGTAACTTGTCTCGCAACATCAAGCGGGCCCTGTTGACCCGCGACTTCACCGTTCCAAGAGGCACACTTAGAACTTTGGCCACTTCCTCGTACGGCATCTCTTCCACATCCCGCAACACAAACGCCTCGCGGTATTTTGCCGGGAGTTCCTTCACCGCGGCGTCGATTGTCTCCGGCAGTCGGGTGGGCATTTTCATTTCCACCGACAACTCGGCTTCGTTCCCCTGCATATCCGAAATATCGAAGAACTTGAATTTGCGGCGCTTGCGAAGTTCATTGCGCGCCAGATTCAGTCCGATCGTGTAAATCCAGGTGGAAAAGCAGTGCTGGAAATTGAACGAGGTGCGGTGTTGGTACACTCGCACAAACGTTTCCTGCACGATATCTTCGGCCTCTTCACTGGATGACAGCATCCGCCCGATGACATTCATCAGCCGGTCCTTATACCGGTCGACCATGGTATTGAACGCCACCATGTCACCGTTCTGGATCGAGCGCATGAGCGCAAAGTCAATGTCCTTCTCAGTTTCTTTCGCCATGACTGCCTTTGGTAACAGGTTCTAACTCTATCTACCCATGATTACCGGAAAAGTTCCGTTACCTTCCGGTCTTATCGACCCGCTAAGAGATTGGCGGCCGAGAAGTTGTGTTCAGAATAACAACAAATCCGGAGGCCAGTCGAACGAGCCGAGGTTAACGCTTTATCTTTGAGCCGCAATATATTGCCTGTCAATAAGTTACTTAACTATCATCTGCGGCCAAGGCGACCAAGCCAGTAGAGCCGCGATCCCGCCCAGCAACAGCATGCCGGGGATAATCCGCCGATAGACAGCCCCCAGATCGGACCCGAAATACTCGTTGGTCAGGATCAGGCAAAGATGGGTAGGGGCAAGCATCATGCCGAGATACCCTGAAGTATAGGCGACCAGCATGTATTCGGGATGGATAACCGGCTGATAGATCAGCCCCCCCAGCAGAGCGTACCCAAGACCCACATAGGCCGCGGTCATGCCGGTTAAGATCCCGACCGTAAAACAAACCATAGAAATAATGAGCGACGGCGGCAGATGGTAGGCGGTAGCTACTGTTGGAATCGAATTGATCGCGCCTGAAAGTTCCAGCACCGTTTGAAATGATAAAATGCCAAACACCATGAGCACCAGCTTGTACGAAAACCCCTCGCGCAAGGCGGCAAGCAGAATCGGCGCGGCCGGACGGGCGACGAGGATCAGGAGAATGAGACTGATGAACACGGCTACCGACAGATCGCAACGGAAGATGCCGTAGATCGCAATCGCCGTACCTATCGGCCAGATCGTACCCAAAAAGCCGGTGATAGTACGGCCCAAGCCCACTCTCTCCCCCGGCCCGGCATCGACCTGGCGGATGAACAGGAAATATCCGATGATCATCATGGCGAGCGCCATCGGTAATTGCAGGAGCGCCACCTGACCGATCGGCACGTGGGTGATGGCCTCGGTCAATATCAGCCCGGGGTATACCGGCCATGAAAACTCGACGACATGGCGAAACCAGTAGTTGGCGGCGGTCTTCAGTTCCTGCGAGTATTTGGGATCGGCCAGGGCCTGTTCGACCAGCGGCGCTGACAACAGCGCCCCGCCAGGCATGGGCATCAGGCCGACCACCGGCGGCATAATCATGACAGCCGTTTTGCGTCCACCCCACAGTCCGCGAAAGGCGCCAGAAAGGCGCTCTAAATATCCCAACGCTTTCAGCAAATATCCGAGGACAGTCACCAGCACAATAACACCGGTCAGAGACAGAAAACGGATGGAAGTCACCAACTGCCCGTACCCGCCAACCAGTCGGTTGAATGAAACCTGAAACAGAAGGGCGGTAAGAAGGCCGGCGACAAAAAGAGTAATGCCGACCGGGACCTTTCGGCGCAGAGCTACTACAATGACGACAAAGACCAGCAGTAAACGCGCGAAATCCATACGGGAGATTACAGGAAGATCGGTCTGCTGTCAATGCGGGGGCGCTTAATGCTTGACTTTCCGGTGCGTCAACATACTTTTGCGCCGACTGGAGAACCAAATGCCGCGAAAATCACCCCTGATAGTCACCTCGATCGATGGCCGCATCGTGCCTGAGCGCGAGGCCCGCATACCTGTTATCGATAATTCGTTTCTATACGCCGAAGGGCTCTTTGAGACTTTTCTGGCGGTCGATGACCGGCTGATTTTTGCCACCCGCCATTTTAAGCGTCTCAAGAACGGCGCTCGGATAATCGGCCTGCGTCTCCCCGTGTCCGAAACTACCCTTCGCAAGTGGCTGGTCACCGCCGCAAGACGCCACCCGGCCAGGTACAAAAAGATTCGGCTTACGATTACGAGCGGCGATTCTGCCCGTTGGACCGGCAAACCGGGGAAACCACGAGTGGTCATCAGTGCATCGATTCACGACATTCCCCAAGTGCCATTCAAACTGATGATTTCCGATTTTCTGGTCGATCAGGATTCGGTCTTTCGACGGATCAAGACAATCTCGTACGCCGTACAAGCGGCGGCCTTTCGGAAAGCCCTTGCAAAAGGGTTCGATGATGCGCTCCTGCTCAATGAAAGCCAACATGTCGCCGAGGTGACCTCGGCCAATATCTTCTGGGTTAAGCGCGGCAGAATTTGTACACCGCCGCTGTCGGCGGGATGCTTGGAGGGAGTTACCCGCCATGCGGTCTTTGAAGTAGCGAAGCGACTGAAATTAAAAATCGCCGAACAGAATGCCTCTCTGAAGACTTTGCTCTCCGCCGACGAAGTCTTTATCTCAAGCTCACTGAAACTCGTGGTCGGTGTCGGACTGATCGGCCATGGCCGCCACCGCACGAAATTCCGTCCCGGCCCAGTCACTCAATACTTGCATGACTACTTCCGCCGCATGGTGGAGGAGGGTGATCCTCTAACGCGGTGAAATAGGCCGAAGGCCTCCCTCGACATCCAGGCAGAGTTTTAGGTTGACGGAACGGTATTGTTGCCGGTATCATCGCGACAGTAACGCAAGACGCGGAGTAGCAAGTATGATCAGCGGAAAGATGCAGTTGGTTGCGGCGGTAGTCGCGCTTGTCACGAT